>JAGXKM010000072.1 GCA_018335275.1 Anaerolineales bacterium
AGGCGGGGCGGCTCCTGGACCTCCTCGCTGAGGTTGATGAAATCAGGTTCTTTTGCCAGCAAACGCAGTCTGCTCCGGGGACCAAAGACCAGCAGGGCGTCGCCAAAACGCAGCGCCTTTTCCTGGAGGTTGGAACGGTAAACCTGGCCCCGGCGCCAGATGGCCAGCACGTTGAGGCCAAATTTAGTCCGGAAATCCAGATCCCGCAGGGCCTTCCCCGCCAGGTTGGAATAAGGGGAGAGGACCACTTCCATCAGCCCCATTTTGTCCGTTTCCAGGCTGTCAAGATCCAGATCCCCCACATTTTCGATCTCCATTTCTTGGAACCCTTCCAGAGCGAGAAGATCCATCTCTCTTCCTTCCACCAGCAAAATATCGCCGGCCTGCAAGCGTTCTTCCGGAGAGGGGATAAGCTGGACAGACTCTTCGCGGATGATGCCCAACACCCGAAGCCGGAAAAGCTTTCCCAGGTGGCTGTCTGCCAGACTCTGCCCCACCCAAGGGGACTCTTCCGGGACCCGCGCTGTCATCAAACGGTCCGACAGCTGATAGGTGGAAATGTCCTCCACATCGGAGACCTCCAGACCCCCTTCGTTTCGCAGCCGTTCCAGAGCGCTTTTCCGCCCCTGGACCAGAAGGATATCGCTGGGCTGGAGCGCCAGCGTCTGTACGTTCGTGCGTATCACCTTCTCCCCCCGGCGGACCGCCAGGACAAGGGCCCTGTACTGCTGCCGGAAGTCGATCTCGCTCAATGTGAGCCCGGTGAGCGTGGAGCTGGACTCGACCTGGACTTCAGCGAGCTCGATCTGGGTTGAGACCAGCTGGGTGGGGGAGAACCCCTCCTCTTTGAGAGAAAGGTGATTCTGTCCCCGGAGCTCATTCAAGCGCTCCAGACTGCCTTCAACCAGCAACCTATCCCCCGCTTCTATCTGGTGATCCGCTTCCGGGGCCAGCTGTGTCCTGCCTTCCCGGATCACAGCGACCACATTCAGGCCCAGGGCCGCCCCCAGCCGGGCCTCTTCCATATTCTTGCCGCTCAGGACCGAATCCGCCGGGACTTGCAGGAAGGACATCCGCTCTTCGATCCGATACAGGCTTTTCATGTCCCGGCTTTTCTCTTTCAATTCCCGGACGATGTCCCGGGCCGGGAGCAGGTGGCGACCGGCCAGGACCATAAAAGCCGTCCCGCTCAGGAGGACAAGGAAGCCAACCGGGGTGTAATCAAACATCTGAAAGGGCCGCAGACCGGCTTCCCGCAGGGCTTCACTGATCAGGAGGTTAGGCGGGGTGCCGATGAGGGTGTTCAAGCCCCCCATCAGGCAGGCAAAAGCCAGGGGCATGAGCAGGCGAGAAGGAGGGCGATTGGTACGCCGGGCGATGTCCACCACCACCGGCAGGAAAAGAGAGACCACGCCGATGTCGTTCATAAGCCCCGAAAGGATGCCCGCGATGAGCATGATCACGGCCATCAGCCGCGCTTCCCCCTCCCCTGCCAGACGAAGCATGAAACGCCCCAGGTGGCCGGCTACGCCCGTCCGGGCCAGTCCAGCGCTGAGGATGAGGACCGCCCAGACCGTGACCACGGCCGGATTGCTGAAGCCGGCCAGGGCCTGGGAGGGGCTGACCAGGCCGGTCAGGGCCATAATGCCCAGGACCAGCAGGGCCACCAGGTCCATGCGGATCACCTCGGTGATGAAAAGGATGACGGCAGCGCCCAGGATAACCAAAACAGCAATCATCTCCAGAGTCATGAGCCTTTCTCCTTCTCAACCGGTATCACAGGTTGGCGTCTGGGAACATTATTCTCAGGGGACATACCATCTTTTCTTTGTGGTAAATTCTTCCCCATTATAGTCCATTCTCACAGGGAAAGCTCTCACGGGACAGGCCTCTGCCCTCACGGTTAACAAGTAAGATACCGCTGCAATTCTTACGCGTTTAGCATCAAATCAATATCACCCCCAACGAGTATGAGTTCGCCCTACCACTGATTGCGGTGCACCTTCGAAGTGTCATAACGCTCGACGCGCCCTGCTTCCTCCGCAGGATGCCCCACTGCGATGACGCACAGCGGGCGAATGTGCTCGGGCAAGTCGAACAACCTGGTGACCCCTTCCGTGCGGTCCTCTTTGGGGTAAACGCCCAACCACACACTGCCCAGGCCCAGGGCGCGGGCAGCCAGGAGGATGTTCTCCGTGGCGGCAGCACAATCCTGCTGCCAGTAGCGCTCCGATCGGGTGATGTCAGCGCAGACAATGATGGCCAATGGGGCCTGCGCCAGCATCTTGGAATAGGGGTGGACCTCCATGATCGCATCGAGGCGCTCACGTTCGTCAACCGCGATGAAATGCCAGGGCTGACGATTGTTCGCCGAAGGGGCATTCATGCCAGCCTCCAAGAGGGTCCTGACCTGTTCTTCGGTGACCGGTTCGTCCGTGTATTGCCGAATGCTGCGGCGGGTAAAAAGGACTTCTAAGGCCTCCATGGTTTCGCCTCCTAATTATTACAGATGAAAGACTGCCAAACACAGATATTTAGCCTCATTAGAAAAGCTGACAGTTTCGCGCTTTCGGAAGATTGAACTCCTTTTTGTATTTTAACCTCTTTGACGCTGAATCAAATTGTTTCGGAACAAATTTTTCAAACTGACTGGAACAATTATATGAAATCAGCTGCAAAGCTCTAAAATTTCCCCGTTCCTCTCCCATGACCCCTTCCCCCCACCCCGGCGGGATTTCTCATTGGGGCCCTAACCAAGAACAAACGTCGTTAATTTAACAAGCGCTGGAGTTTATTCGCTCAATATTTTTATCTTGACACGCGGGGTGGTTGACCCCTCCTCTGCTCTATTCTGGGAGATCTGGTTCACAATGCAGCACCGTGATTGTGCTCTGATTGTTTTTAGAAAGAGCGGAAATGTGTTAAAGGCGCGGATTAACCTATACGAAGCCCCTTGGCGGACTTGCACCCTCTGGGGTAAACGCGTCCCTCTTGCCGCGAGCTGAACAGGGCTTTGGTGGCAAGTATTTTGATGGCAGTGACGATTGCTTATGGGTTCAGTTTTTCCACCCCCAATTTTGACAGCACAAAAATGGCCTTGGATCCTGAAGGTGAACAACCCACAACGGTTTTTCTCCTCAGGACACATTTTATGCAGTGGTGGACTTAAAAAACGCGCCGGATGACACTGCAGTTCGCGCAGAATGTGTAGCGGTTGATGTCGAAGGTGAAGAATCCGATCTCGTGATCGACTCAACTGAAATTACCACCGGGTCAAATCAGTTGCACTTTAACCTGAAAAATGACTCGCCCTGGCCATCTGGAGAATATCAAGTCAATCTCTATATTGACGACGAATTAGAAGAAACTTTGGAATTTCAGGTGCAGAAATAGAGATGTGGAGAATTGCAAAATAAACAGAAGAAATCCTGTCAGACGGTGATAAGGGACATTAGAGATTGAGAGGAGGGAAAACATGCCCTGAATGGCTTACGGAGTATCCAAATGTGTAAAAATGTATCTGTTGTAATCAATACCAAAGGAGAATGAAACAAGCCTGAATTATTTCAGACATTTATCGACCAACTTTCAGGATCAACACTTAATATCCTGAGACGGCGACTGTCTTCAAGAAAAACAAAACCTCTACCTCCCTCAACATCTAGATGATATAGAAAAAGCTGTGTCTACATTTAGATCGACGAGGGACAGCGATTGTTTTATGCATGAAATCAGAGTTTGATCTTATGAGGTAAAGCCGATATCCTTTTTAGATAAACCGAGCGTTTTCAAAGTCTCCACGGTGCTCTCACTCAGCAAGCGGCCCGTTTTTGCGGAATATTCCGCCATCTCAAACAAATTTCGCCAGTAAGCGAGATTGGATTTTCCGGCACGGATCATCTTTGAAAACTCCACCTCAAAGGAAGAATATCCAAAATGATTTATTTCAGCCATAGTGATGACCGGGATCAGGGCATTGTTGGTCAGTAATGGGCGAGTGCGATCTTTCCGGAGGAGTCCTAAGCGCTCTACCTCCGCTAGGATGAAATCCTCGGTCGGATCCCAGGACACAAAAGGCATCAAAAATCGGGGTGGTTCTTGATCCGGATTTTTTGATTTATCCCAGAAGCGCTTCAAATCATTCTCATCAAAAATCTCATCCAACTTTGTGTTGGCCAACTCCTCAAAAGCAGCCAATTCCCTGCCGGGCGGAAGCTCATAGTGGTCATTCCCAAACACGGTTTCTGCCTGGATCTTGGAAAGCCCACACACAATGAGGGGTATTTCCAGTTGAGATGCCATATTTCTTGCCGCGTTAAAGGTAAATGTACCGTCCATTAGATCGACGATACTGTACCTTTCCTGGCGATCAAGGTGGGTGAGTGTGAACCGGAAACCTTTATTGACAAACGCCGGATCGAGTTGTAAGGTGAGGTGATCAATGTCAAACTTTGACCGCACACCAGCAGCGTTCTCTAGTGCGATAGGGCTCATCAATCCATTATCCACCAGCAGCGTCATCATCCGCAGGCCAGGATACGCTGAATGCAGGTGGTGTAGAAGAAGACTGCTGTCTTTGCCCCCGCTGATGAGCACAATTGCGTCATGAGTCCCTGTGGTCCGTTCCGCGTAGTGTCGAAGGATATTTTCAACATCACCCGAGGAGCTTTGATACGGCGGTGATGATTGGCGAGTTTTTGGTGTAAGTTCCCGACAATCGGCGCATAGCTCATCCTCCCCAAGGGGCGTATAACTTTCAGGGATGACACAATTTACACATCTTCGGGCCAGTTGCCGCTTGACAAAAGGACGAATAAAGCGCCACAGCCAACGGTTCGTAAATTCAATCATCCGAACCTCACGTAAAAATGCCGATGATTCCATTTTTCCTACCTTCCCTTGAACCGTGTCCTGGTTTTGATCTATCCTCAATATTAAGTTTATCCTACTATGTTAGTCCAACTGACTTACATTGGGTTGCAGGAACTATGATCGCCTCAGGGAAAGCCTGTCAATAAGCCAAAGTTCTGTGCAGTCCGATCGACAGGCTTCCCCTGGCTGACACTTTTGTGGGCCTCATTCCCCTGCTCTATCTTGAGGAATTTGTATCCTAATGCAGTGCTGTGATTTTGCTTTGATTGAATTTACGAAAGCACAGCAAGGTGTGAGATATGTGGATGCGCCTATACGAAATACCCTGTTATCTCCCGCACCTTCCGGGAGTAAACGCTCCCCTCTTGACGCATGCTGAACGGGGCTTTACCGGAGTACAATTTCGAGCAGTGTCTGCCGCCCCGCCACACCACCAAACTTTCGTTTCCGTCACAAGCCCTGGCAGACGCCATCCAAAAGCTAGCGCACATGATGGGATCCGGCCAGCTTGAAGATGATGTGGTTTGCTTTGCCCGTTACACAATCATCAAAGGTAGGAAATATCGTCCCACGGATGGCGATACAGCGGCTGCTTGAGCCGCTTCTGATCCAACACATGACCCATAAAGCCGATGCTCCTCCCCAGGACGAAGATGGCATTGAGATAACCCAAATCAATGATCTCCTGCACCGCCTCCTCGGTGAAACATCCGCTTCCCCGCAGCATGTCCACGAAGCAGACCCCGATGCAGCCGTCAACGTTCAGGATGAGGTTGCCTTTCTTGGCCGTAGTCACCTTCTCCACCTCAAGCGCAAAATCCAGCAGGTCGTTGCTGGGAAAATGCTCCCGGGCATATTCTTTGAGCAAAGTGACCCGTACATCTGGATTCCCCACACTCCTCACCCGGTGTCCAATACCCGGGATATAGATGCCCTTTGCCTTCATATCAGCCACGAATTCGCGGGGCTTCTGGCCAGCGTCAAAGGCCTGCTTGAAGTAATGCGCGGCGTCATTAATGGCTCCACCGAAACGTGGGCCGATGGTCAGCAGCCCGGAAACCAAAGATGAGATGAGATCCTTTCCCGCTCGAGCGGCGATGATCGCGTTGTGCGCGCCTGAGACAGCGGGTCCGTGGTCAGCGACTATTTGAAGGCACATCTCAATGAACTCACGGGCGTAATCAGGAAGCTCCTTCTTGAACCACAGCAGGCTGATGACCCCACCGATGCCCATATCCCTTTCCAGAACCTGGCTGATGGGTATCTGATTGTAGGTGGGCTCCTCACCCCGGTCGTCGGAGATGGTACAGATGAAATGGGTTGACTTGCGAACCATGCCCTGCCTTTTGGCGACCTCATAGTCCATTGGCAATTCAGGAACCTCTGGCTCAACAATCGGCTCTATCTCCCCCGCAGCTTCCAGGCTCTTGAAAGTTTCCCTGATCCTGTCCCCGAAGTCATCGTAGGAGTCCGGCACAACAGCTCCCGCCTGCCGCAAGGCAGCGTTCTTGGCGTCGGCGGTCTCTTTCTCTGTGCTCGCCTTTGCTCCCGCGTGTCCAAACTGCAAGTTTGTTGGAAATTCTTTGGCGCAGGTACCCATGGCCCAGGCGACGAGCGGCTTGGTGATGCGCCCGTCCTCAAGGGCCTCAACGATGCGGTATTCATCGCTGCCCCCTATTTCCCCAAGGCAGACCATCATTTTAATTTCAGGGTTGGCTTCAAAGCGCAGCAGATGGTCAAGCAGCGTCGAGCCAGGGTATGCGTCACCACCGATGGGGATCCCTTCGTAGATCCCATTGGTATGGCGCGCGATGGAGTTGAAGGACTCATTACTCATGCCGCCCGACTTTGCCACAAAACCCACGGTTCCTCGCCGATTGAGCTTGGCGCTGACAATGTTTTCAATGGTGCCGCCCGTGTTACCCACCCTGAAACAGCCGGGGGCAATGCCGCCCACAGTGGCAGGACCGATGATCGTCTTCTCACGCTCCCTGGCAACGGCGGCCATGATGCGCGCCTTACGCTCCGGGACCCCTTCCGCGATGACCGCGATGGTACGAACGGTTGGCTGATCTAACGCCTCCATGGTGGAGGGGAAGGCGGAGCGCGAGGAAGCGAAGTTGATCATCACATCAGCCTCCGGATGCTCAGATGCGGCCTCCGCGACGGAACCATAGATGGGAATGAGGATCTCTTCCGTGCCAAAGAAGGCCTTGTGCAAACCCGCTCCGGCGGGGTTGACGATGGACGCAACGGAGGGTTTCTGCCGCTGGCAGATATAGTCGAAATCCAACATCCGCTGGATGGGCCTTCTGTGATAGCCATTGATGACAGCAGTTGTGTTTCGATCGAAGAGTTCATAATCCGGTCTCGTCATGATTTACCTCCCAGCGCCATGGGTACAATCCTTGTCATGTGCGTCTCCGGCCCGTACACCTCTATGGGCACACCCAGCCTCTCCCCCAGGTCACGCATCATTTGCAGCCCCTCCTTGTAGTGGGGACCACCCCGCCGCACATATATCCTGACCTTGTTCTCGATCAGTTCCTCTTTGTACTCCTCTAAGGCCTGGATGATTCCTTCAAACGTCTTGGCCACATTGGTGAAGTTAGCGATGCCGCCGCCGATAAGCAGGTACTTTGGTTTCCCCTCAGGATCTGGCTCGCGGGTCATCAGGTCAAGGATGGTCTTGGTGTACTCATAGGTTTCCTCTCTGGTGGGGTTTCCTGAATACTCGCCGTAGTTGGCCATCTCGCTCCCAAAGCCAAGGTCGCTGATTGTATCAGCGTAAACGATGCTGGCACCGCCTCCCGCCACCAACGTCCACACACGCCCCTGGGGATTGACCACATTTAGCTTCAGGGAGGCACCCGTTTTCTGATCCAGACTGCGGATGTATTCCTCCTCCGCTGATAGATGTGTGCCAAAGGCAACGGGGAATTCGATGTCCCCCCACTTGTGACCGCATTCAAAGGCTGCTGTGTCGTCCAACTTGGCCACGAAGTCCAGTGGTACCACCTGGTTATCCACGAAAACAAAGGGGTTGATCTCCAAGTAAGTAAACGCTAAGTCGCAGAAGAATTTGTGTAAAGCGCGAATGAGCAGCACGACACGCTCCTTCCCCTCGAAATCGGTCAGCGCATCTGCGACATCCACCTCGCTTATGTCACTCAAGATGGGTACTTGAATTTGGGTCACGGTCTCCCACTGCTCTTCAATCTCAATACCCCCCTGAAGCGAGAAGTAAACTACGTCAGCCTCTCGCTCCGTCCGGAGGGCGAGGAACATCTCATCTTCCTCTTCATGGGGGACGAAGGGCTCCACGAGGAAATGGGTGAGCTTGTCAGTCAAGTCACCGATGGTCTGGTCTTTGCCCATGTGTTCGTCGATCCAAGCTTTCACCTCATCCAGACTTAAGTTGAGCCCCAGCAGCCCGAGTTTACCCCGCTTGCTGAAGAGTTCATCAGGCTTGACCACCAGCTTTTCCTTCGCCAGCCAGGGATTCTCGTCCACCAATGCATCCCAGTTGGTTTCGGGTGTCACCAGGGCCACCTCACCCGGGTAGGAAAACCCTTCCAGATGGTTGGGCAGGTATTTCGCCAGAAGCCTCTTGGCGTCATATTCCCGAATCGCGCGTCTTGCCATTTTCTCCTCCTCAAACTCCAGGGCGCCCCCAAAAAAAGCACTGGGCAGCCCCTGCAATCGTCCTCTCAGATAGGCACAAAAACTGCCTCTTGCTCAAATCAAGAAGATACGTCGTTATTATTCTCGGTCAGTCGGCCTTCCATGGATCAAGAATTCAGACCCAGGGACCGCGCCTATTTACATATTCTCGATCACCGCTTGCCCAAATTCCGAACACTTGAGCAGGGTGGCACCCTCAATCTGACGTTCTAAGTCGTAAGTCACCCGCTTCTGCGTGATTGTCTTCTCGATGGCGCCTTCAATGAGGTCTGCCGCTTCCTGCCAGCCCATGTAATGGAGCATAAAGGCCCCGGAGAGGGTCAGCGAACAGGGGTTGACCTTATCCATGCCCTCGTATTTAGGTGCCGTGCCGTGTGTGGCCTCAAACAGAGCCACTCCTGTCTCAAAGTTGAAGTTGGAACCGGGCGCTATCCCCAGCCCGCCCACTTGAGCGGCACACGCATCGGAGATGTAGTCGCCGTTGAGATTCATGGTGGCGATGACGTCGTACTCATCGGGCCGCAGCAAAATTTGCTGGAACATGGCGTCAGCGATGCGGTCGTTGATCAAGATCTTGTTTTCCGGCACCTGGCCCCCGTATTTTTCGTTGACTTCCTTCTCGGTGATAGTTTGGTCGGGAAATTCGTCTTCCGCAACCTCGTACCCCCACTCTCGAAAGGCGCCCTCGGTGAACTTCATGATGTTGCCTTTGTGCATCAGGGTCACGCTGCGGCAGTTTTCCTTCAGGGCATACTTAATGGCTGCGCGGACCAGCCGTTTGCTGCCTGTGATGCTGATGGGTTTAATGCCGATCGCGCTATCCGAGCGGATGGTCTTGCCCATCTCCTCACTGAGGAAGTTCCTGACCTTTTCTACCTCTTCGGTCCCCTCCTCCCACTCGATGCCGGCGTAGACATCCTCCGTGTTCTCGCGGAATACGACCACATCCACCTTTTCCGGCTCTTTCAGGGGCGCGGGCACGCCTTTGAGATGCTTCGCCGGCCGGACGCAGGCATAAAGATCCAAACGCTGTCGCATGGCAACATTCAGGGAACGAAACCCTCCACCCACCGGCGTGGTCAGTGGCCCCTTGATGGCCACCACATACTCACGAATGGCGTCGACCGTCTCCTGAGGCAGATACTCGCC
>JAGXKM010000073.1 GCA_018335275.1 Anaerolineales bacterium
GCCTGGAGGAGGGCGACGGATTGGTTGCTGCGCATTTCCGCCGCTTTTAACCCCTCCCCTGCTTCCTGATATCCTGCCGCCGCTTCTCCATAGGAAGCAGCCGCGACAGCGTACTTCCCGGCCCTGAACTGCCGTTTCCCTTCCTGTTCTTTGGGTTCGGGTTTCGATTCTTTACTCATGAATGCCAGCTAAAGCGTGATCTCCAACAACCCTTCAGCGACAGCGCGCAACTTATCCACCGACATTTCGCTCAACTGGCGGGCTATGCTCAAATAAGGCCGGTTGACCGGTTTGGTGACAAACTGCTGCAGTTCCGCGGGAAGCCTGACAAAGCCATTAATGGCTTCTATTTCCGCGGACCACTCGGCAATCGGTCCTTTATCGACCCGCAGCTCGTCCAGGTCCAGGCCATAGATTTCAGCGAACTGCTCGAGCACAGGCAGCGGGGTGGAAAATTTGCCTTTCTCATATGACTTCAAGCGGTAAGTGGTGATATCCAGCTTATCCGCCACCTCCCGCATGCTAAGCTCTTTTGCTTCGCGCGCTTTCCTGAGATTGAGTCCAATCGTCCGGTCCCTCAGTTCCAGACGCTGTTCGACATCGCCCAAGGCATCCAGCGGATTTTGCGAGGAACTGGTTTGTTTCCCCCAGAATTGATCCAGCGGGATGTTCAAATAGTAGGCCAGAACTTCTAATTCCGGCAGAGAAGGAGATTTTTCCCCATCTTCATATTTACTGATGGTCCTCCCGGAAGCCCCGATGATATCCCCGCAATCCTTCATCGTCTCTCCGGCTTTCAAACGGGCATCCCGGATCAGGACCCCCAGTTTCTTGGCCCGGATGTTAGCTGCTAATGTGTAATCCATATCAAATGCTCCTCACTTTCGCTGGACTTTTAAAAAAAATGCTGCCTCAGATGTGAGTTTGTGATTATGATCGCCTGTTCTGGTATGCTGCCGTATGAGTTGGAGGTTATTCCTCATCCAGGTCCGGCATGGTGTAGCCCATCCCGGTCCGGGTCACGATGTGTTTGGGGTTGCTCTGGTCCTCTTCCAGCTTGCTGCGCAGGCGGGAGATGGTGACCCAGAGGATTTCTTTATCGTCCTTATAACCTTCCCCCCACACGGAGGTCAGCAATTCTTCCGTGGTCAGGATCTGCCCCTGATTGTGGGCAAACTGCAGCAAAAGCCGATATTCGGTAGCGGAAAGGAGGACTTTCTTCCCCTGGGCATCCACTTCCGCCTGGGCAAAGTCAATCTTCAAATCCCCGTGCTGGAAGATAACAGGCTTTGACATTTCCCGGGAAAATTTCGAGCGGCGAAGGACGGCCCGGACCCGGGCCAGGAGCTCGGAGGCGGAAAACGGTTTCACGATGTAATCATCCGCGCCCACGTTTAAACCTTTGACGCGGTCGCTTTCATCCCCCTTGGCAGTGACCATGATGATGGGCACCTGGGAAAAACTCCTGATCCGCCGGCAGGTTTCGAAGCCGTCCAGCTCCGGCATCATCACATCCAGAAGGACAAGGTCCACATCATTTTCAGAGACGACATCCACAGCCAGCTTGCCGTTGAGGGCCTTCAGGACCTGATATCCGTCCACAGTGAGATTGGCGGATATCAATTCAATATAGCGAGGCTCATCATCAACGACGAGAATGGTTCCTTTCTCCATATCCCATACTCCTATTTAGACCACAACTCAGACTTGACCCTATTCCTCATCTAAAGGCAGGAAAATGTGAAACGCGGTTCCCTTTCCCACCTCTGACTCAGCATAAATCCTTCCCCCATGAGCCTGAATAATTTCGCGGCAAATGTAAAGACCCAGCCCGCTTCCCCTCTCTTTGAGCTTGGTTTCCGGGACGCGGTAAAAGCGCTGGAAAATCTTCTCCAGATGTTCCTCTGCAATCCCGGGCCCTTCGTCTTTAACCGTGATATGGACCCGATGATCATCCTCTTTGAGTTTGACCTTGACCTTGGATCCCGGGGCATACTTGGAAGCATTGCTCAATAAATTATCAAATACCTGCCCCAGGCGCATGGGGTCCGCTTTGACTTTCAGATCCGACCCCTGGATGTCCAGGACAATGTTGATCTTGAGATCGCTCAACTGCGTGCGCTGGATCAGGTCCCGGAGGACGGCGTCCATATTCACCTTTTGAAACTGTATTTGCATGGTGCCGGATTGTAAGCGGGAGGAATCCAATAAATTGTCGATCAGGGCCTGCAGGCGGTCCGCCTCTTCATCGATGATCCCCAAGAATTCGCGGTAGGTCTCCACATCCCAACTCGTGTCTTCCCGGAGCAAGGTCGTGGTGTATCCTTTGATGAAGCCCAGGGGTGTGCGCAGGTCATGGGACACGGTGGCCACAAAATCTTCCTGCATGCGCCACATCCGCTGGCTGCCCTCGATTTTTTGGATCGTGTTCAGCAAATTCTCCCGCTCCAAAAGATGGGCCACATGCCCGGCCACGAATTCGACCTTCTGGACTTCTTTTCCCGTGAAGGGAGGGCCGCCGAAGCGAATGAGGATCAAGGCGCCGATGGTCTTTTTCCCTCGTTTCAAGGGGGTGCCGATGTAGAACCGCAGGTTCAGCCGATCTTCCTCCGCATCCCCCACCCTGTCCTTCTGGGAGATCGTGCGGTCAGCCCGGATGATCCGCTCCACGACTGCTTCTCCCCAGGCGACATCCGCCTCTTTGGATCGCCCCCGCCCCACAGCCCGGGCAAAGTAAGGCTGGATGTCATGCCCTTCTTTCAGGTAAAGGACGAAATTATCAAAGATGAGGATTTTTCTGGCTCTGTTGACCAGTTCGGGTAAGACAGCGTCCGCCGTTTCAGCTTTGGCCACCAGACGACTGATCTCCAGGATCTGGGTGATGAGTTCATCACCCGTTACGGTACGGTCTCCAATAACTCCCATAAGATGATATCTTCCCCTTGGAGCCCTTTCAGCCCTTATGCATACAGCAGGGTGGGCCCAAGACAATCTCACAACACTGATATTATAACCGCATCTTTTAGAAATGACCGCTCCCAGCGGAGATCAATCCTGCGGATCCACACCTAACAGCGATCATAAATAAAGCCTATTCTACCTCTCCTCCGCCCCGACTTGTTAGCTCGTTGTAAAGTAATCCACCTGCTCCGTATGGTTAAATATGATCAACTATGAACACGACACCCCTCGACCACACACCCACCATTCTTGTCATCGACGACGACCCTTCGGCGACAAAATTGATCGGAAAATTACTT
This sequence comes from Anaerolineales bacterium, assembly GCA_018335275.1. Lineage (GTDB taxonomy): Bacteria > Chloroflexota > Anaerolineae > Anaerolineales > UBA11858 > B10-G9. The sequence continues at coordinate 3,261 of JAGXKM010000073.1, forward strand.
CTGTTAAAGGGCTATAAGGTGCTGACCGCCAACACAGGGGCAGAAGGCCTTGAACTCCTGAAACAAAATCCTGTAGACCTGGTCATCCTCGATCTACTGATGCCGAAAATGCACGGCTGGGAAGTATGCGCTGAAATTAAGGGTTTCAGCTCTGTACCAATCCTCATTATATCAGCAATCGACTCCCCCAAGATGATTTCTAAAACATTAGATAAGGGGGCTGATGATTACCTGCCCAAGCCCGTGACCGCGAACATCCTTCTGGCCCGCCTGGAAACCCTCATCCGGCGTTATGCATACGAAAAATACGCCACCTCCCCTTTACCTGAGTCCTGATCTCCGGGTTCAGGAGAGGAAAAGAAAGCGGATGAATCTTGGATTAACCCCCATCACGGGGGTTTTATTTTTGGTATAATAGGGAAAAGAAAATACAATTATTTGCAGGGGAGAGTCTCACCAAGTGGGCGCCGAAGGGGCAAATCGTAGAACATGATCCATGATTCTACAGATAAAACTCTCAGGTACAAAGGACCTTGCAAATGCTTCCCTCTGGAGAGTCTTCAGACACCGACGGGGCATAATCTCTCAGGTCAAAAGACAGAGGCACACGCATTTCTCTGGCGTGTGCTTTTTAATAACATATCATACGCATAATGGATAAGGAGCAAAATATGAAAACACCCTCGGATTTGTTATACACCAAAAATGACGAATGGGTTCGGGTCAAAGACAATGTAGCTGTGATCGGGATCACAGACTACGCCCAGGACCAGCTTTCCGACGTCGTCTTCGTGGAGATCGTGGCCTTTGAGGACGATGAACTCGATCAGGGTGAGACCTGCGCGATCGTCGAGTCCGTGAAAGCAGCGGCAGATGTCTACATGCCCGTGAGCGGGAAAATCATCGACATCAACGAAACCCTGGTGGACAGCCCTGAATTGGTCAACGAAGATCCCTTCGGGGACGCCTGGTTAGTCAAGCTGGAATTGACGGACCCCGGCGAGCTCGATGATCTCATGGACGCTGAAGCTTACAAGAACATGGAACGAGACGACCATTAAGGCAGGAAGGGAACCACCCATCCATTCAGGCTGGAATCTCGATCTCATCCTTTGGCAGTAGTTATAGGAAGGAATCCCTGATATGTATACTCCGCACACGGACGCTGATCGGGAAGCCATGCTGGAAACCATCGGTGTGGAGGCCGTTAATGACCTTTTTCAATGCCTCCCCAACGAAGATCTTCCAGACTTAGCGCTTCCTGAAGGCATCACTGAAATGGAAGCTCTCGCTGAGCTCCAATACATCTCCTCTGTGAACGAAACCACCCAGGAATTAACCTCCTTTCTCGGCGCGGGAGCGTACAACCATTACGTCCCCGCCGCGGTGGACTCGCTTCTCAGACGGGGAGAATTTTACACTGCGTACACCCCTTATCAACCGGAAATTTCTCAGGGGACTTTGCAGAGCATTTTCGAATATCAAAGCTTAATCGCCGCCCTGACCGGGATGGACATCTCCAATGCCTCTCATTACGATGGGGCGACAGCGGTGGCAGAGGCGGTCAACATGGCCCTGAACCGCTTCCGCGGCCGGCGGCTGAAATTCGTCCTCTCGCCCCGCTTGCATCCCCAGGCCCGGGAAACGGTGCACACTTACATGAAAGGATCCGACGTCGAAATCGTGGGAGAAGACCTGGATCCGGAAAGTGACCCGGAAGAACTCATCTCCCTCATCGATGAGGATACGGCCCTGGTTTTCGTCCAATACCCGGATTTCTTCGGACAAGTTTATGATTATACGGAGCTGGGAGAAGCCGCCCACGACCAGGGAGCGATGTTCGGGGTGCATGTCAACCCCATCGCTCTCGGTCTGCTCAAACCCCCCAGCGCCTTCGACGCCGACATCGTCACCGGGGAAGGTCAGCCGCTCGGGGTTCCCCTTTCCTTCGGCGGGCCCTACCTGGGCATCTTCGCCACCAAAAAGGAGTTCGTGCGCAAAATGGCCGGACGCCTGGCGGGAGAGACCGTGGATGACCGGGGTCAGCGCGGATATGTGCTGACATTGAGCACGCGCGAGCAGCACATCCGCAGAGAGCGGGCGACCTCGAACATCTGCACCAACCAGGGGCTGATCATGCTGGCTTCCACCATCTTCCTCAGCCTGCTGGGTAAAGAGGGTCTCCGCGAACTGGCAGCCCTGAATTATCATAAAGCGCATTACGCTGCAGAACAAATCAACACCATACCGGGTTACCTGGCTTCCCCGGGCAAGACCTTCTTCAATGAATTCGTCGTCCACTGCCCGCGCCCGGCCGCTGAAGTCAACGAAATCCTGCTCCAGTACGATATCCTGGGCGGGTACGACCTCAGCGAAAGCTATCCCGGGATGGAGAACGCGCTCCTGATGGCGGTCACGGAAATGATCGGGCGTTCGGAAATTGAATTCATGATTGATATCTTGGCGGAGGAAACCAATGCCTGAACCCACTCTATTTGACATATCGAAAGCAAATCGAAGAGGGGTCCGTTACCCGGAACCAGATGTGCCTGAAGCGGATTTTCCCCAGGACTTCCTCCGGGAGGAACTCCCTCTGCCGGAGATCAGCGAACACGAAGTGATCCGGCATTTCACCAACATCTCCCAGTACAATCACGGCGTGGACATCGGCTTTTATCCGCTGGGATCCTGCACCATGAAGTACAACCCCAAAGTCAACGAGGATGTGGCCCGCCTGCCGGGTTTCGCATTCATCCATCCCCTGCAGCCGCCGGAAACGGTCCAGGGGGCATTGGGCTTGATGTATGAACTCCAGGAATGGCTGGGGGAGATCAGCGGCTTCACGGACGTCGGCCTGCAGCCCGCTGCCGGCGCGCACGGGGAGCTGACCGGCGTGCTCATCATCCGGGCCTACCACCGGGATCGGGGCGATGAGAAGCGCACGAAAATGCTCATCCCCGACTCAGCCCACGGCACGAATCCGGCCACCTCAGCGATGAGCGGCATGGAAGTCGTCGAGCTCCCCTCGGACGAGAGGGGCAACGTGGACCTGGAAGCCCTTGAGTCGGAATGTGACGACACGCTGGCCGGGATCATGATCACCAACCCCAACACGCTGGGGCTGTTTGATGAGAACATCGTTGAAGCCTGCCAGCTGGTACACGAGGCCGGCGGCCTGGTCTACGGCGACGGCGCGAACATGAACGCCCTCTTGGGCACGTGCAAACCGGCCCAGACCGGCATCGACGTCATGCATTTCAACCTGCACAAGACCTTTTCCACTCCGCACGGCGGCGGGGGCCCCGGTTCGGGCCCCGTCGGCGTCGTCCCGGAACTGGCAGACTTCCTGCCCAGCCCCGTCGTGATCCGCGCGGAAAAGGGAGATGAGAAAAACGCGCCCTTTTACGACTTTCATGTCCCGGAAAAAACCATCGGGCGCGTGAAAGCGTTCCACGGCCACTTCGGGATGTTCGTCCGCGCCTTCACGTACATGATCAGTCTGGGCAAAGAAGGGCTGCGGGATGTGGCGGAAAGCGCCGTCCTGAACGCGAACTACCTCCGGGCCCTGATCAAGGACAGCTACAATATCCCCTACGACAGGATGTGCATGCACGAATTCGTGGTCCAGGGCGAGTGGGAGGACGCGCCGGACATCCAGGCCCTGGATGTCTCCAAGCGGATGATGGACTTCGGTATCCATCCCCCCACGAACTACTTCCCCCTGATCGTTCACGAGGCGCTGATGATCGAACCCACGGAAACCGAAACCAAGGAAACCCTGGATGAAGTGGCACAGGTCATGAACAAGATCGCCAAAGAGGCCCGGGAGGAGCCGGAAACGCTGAAAACAGCTCCTCATCAGACACCATTTGGCCGCCTTGACGAAGTCAAAGCCGCCAAGGACCTGATACTGAACACGAGCCTTCCGGAGGACTACGGAGAAGACTGACTTTCAGCAAACGAACACGGATAAAAACCCCGGTTCTCCATGGAGGGCCGGGGTTCTTCATTTCAATGCGCCCCCTCTGGAAATTTGAAGTTTGTGATAAAATATCTCTCCCCTTTACAAACCCTGAAAAATAGACAACAACTTATACAGATATGATGGATAACACACAAGAGATCAAATTCAATTCACCCAGGAACACCGTGGAAGTTCACCTGCCGGACGGGCGGGTGATCACCGGCCCCCGGGGGGCAACGATGGAAGAGTTTTTCACCGTCCTGGAAAACAACGACCGCCCCCCCATTGTGGGCGTGGTGACCAACGGAAAACTCAAGGAGCTCTCCCACCCGGTTAACATGGATGTGGAAGCTCGCCCCGTTGACATGAGTGAAGCGGACGGGATGCGGTTTTACCGCCGTTCCCTGACCTTTTTACTGGAAATCGCTTTCCATGAGATCTTCCCGCACGCGATCCTGAACATCGATCACTCCATCAGCTCCGGGGGTTACTTCTGCCAGGTCTACCGGCGCTCCCCTTTGAGCAAAGAGAAGCTTGAGCTTGTGGAAGACAAGATGCGCGAATTGGTGGAGCAGAACCTGAAATTCGAGCGCACGAAAGTCCCCCTAGAAGAGGGGATCAAATACTTTCAGCTGCAGGGAAACAAAGACAAAGTCCGCCTGCTCAAACACCGCAAGAAAGATTATCTGACTCTGTACAAAGTCAACGAACATTACGATTATCACCACGGTTACATGGTGCCCTCCACCGGCTACCTGCAGTGGTTCGATCTCATCCCCATGGAAGACGGGTTCATCCTCCGCTTCCCGCGCCGCGCAACCCCGACATCTTTACAGCCAGCGCCCAAATATCACACCCTGTTGAATGTCTTCCAGCGTTACGGGGCCTGGCTGCAGCGTCTGGGAATCGACAGCGTGGGCGCGCTGAATGACGCTATCAAGGAAGGCCATGTCCGGAAAACCATCCTGGTTTCAGAGGCTCTGCACGCCCAACACATCGCTGAGATTGCCGCCCAGATCGAGAAGCGGTCGAATGACCTGCGGGTGGTCCTCATCGCAGGGCCCTCATCCTCCGGGAAAACCACGTTCTCCAAGCGGCTTACCATCCAGCTTCTGGCCCGGGGTATTTCCCCCTTTCCCCTGGAAATGGACAACTATTTTGTGGACCGGGAGGAGACACCCAGGGAAGAGGACGGGAGTTTGAATTTCGAGGCTTTGCAGGCTGTGAACCGGGAACGGCTGAACAGCGACCTCAAAGGGTTGATCGCCGGCAACAGGGTCCAACTGCCCCACTACAACTTTCACAGGGGAAAAAGTGAGGAGGGAGAGATCATCCAGCTCCGCCCGGGGCAGATCATCATCCTGGAAGGGATTCACGGTTTGAACCCGGATCTGATTCCGACCATTCCCCAGGAGCAAACCTTCCGGGTTTACGTCTCGGCGTTGACGCAGTTGAACCTTGACCGCCACAACCGCGTCTCCACGACGGACACCCGATTAATCCGCAGGATCGTCCGCGATTACCGGGAGCGGGGGTATGACGCGCTGGAAACGATCAACCGCTGGGAATCTGTACGGCGGGGGGAGAAAAAGTTCATTTTCCCCTATCAGGGAAACGCAGATGCCATGTTCAATTCCGCCCTGGCCTACGAACTCTCAGCCCTGAAACCTCTGGCAGAACCCATCCTCAGGCAGGTGCCGCACAGCACACCGGAATGGATTGAGGCCAAACGCCTTTTAGCCTTTCTGGAATGGTTCCTCCCGCTGGACATTGAGATGATCCCTGACAACTCTATCCTCCAGGAATTCATCGGGAACTCCAACCTCAGAGACTTCAAGATCTGGGAGCAGTGAGAGTTTAAATAAAAAACATCCTTCAGGGCCCCGATTCTGAAGGATGTCAGATCAGCAGGTGAGCGGTGATTTCAGCCCTGCATATATTCTTCTCTGCTGATGAATCGGCCCCCAGAAATTTCTTTGTCGATGACGCGTTTCCTCTCGTCGAAAGTGAGTTCGACCTCAATCCTTTGAAAGCAAGGGCCGTCCCCGCTGAGCACTTTCCTGCAAAAGTATGTGTCCTTCCCCTGCCGGGCGCCATACTCCACGCTGAGGTCATGGGCTTTATTGATCCGGGTCTTCAGCTTTTCTCCACAGCGGTCGCAGGCCACATAGACGGTGTATCCGTGAGGGTCCGACCTGGCAGTGAACAGGGAGCGAATTTTATCCCACATATCTGGTTTCCTCCTTCAACTCATCTGAAATCTGGACTGTCATCCTGACGCCGGAGGCAGAAGGATCCTTGTGTGGATCGACGCCGCAGCATGACGGCCTACAGGCTGGAAGCCATGAAATCCTCTTTTAGGCGGTGATCATATAGCTTGACCAACGCAGCAAGGATTCCTCGCTGCGCTCGGAAT
>JAGXKM010000192.1 GCA_018335275.1 Anaerolineales bacterium
GTCGGGGTAGGAGGATTTGTAGCTGTCGCTGAGGGCAGCTTGGCGCTTTTACCCCCCTCAGAAAAGGACTTACTGATCGCTTTTTCCCCCTCTTTGCACCCCAGCAAAGAGCTCAGGCCCAGAAAACTCAATCCCGCAGCTAGAAAACGCAGGAATCCCCTTCTAGATATCTTATTCATCTGACTCCCTCCAATAAAAAACTACCCGATAAAAGGATCTTTTCCGTTCAGAGTCAAATCCGGTAAACTCTCAACAATCATAATTTAACATTTTTTCGGAAAACAGAAAGGTATCAATGCTCTTAAGATGGCTTATGTACCACGGTATGGATCCAGAACAAATTATGTGCCCATCTGCCAGGAACCGAGATATTCAACTTGTTCCTCCGTGAGTTCATCGATCTCTACGCCCATTGTTTCCAGCTTCAAACGGGCGATTTGTTCATCGATATCTTCAGGAACGGAATATACCCTGGCTTCCAGGCTCTCAGCATGCTCGACCATATACTCCGCACATAAGGCCTGGTTGGCAAACGACATGTCCATCACACTTGATGGATGACCTTCCGCAGCAGCCAGATTCACCAGCCTCCCTTCGGCCAACAGATTGAGTTTACGCTCATCCTCAAGGATGTACTGTTCCACCATGGGCCGCACGCGGCGCTTTTCCCGGGCCATTTCCTCTAACGCGGGGATGTTGATCTCCACATTGAAATGCCCGGAGTTGGCGATGATCGCCCCATCTTTCATGGCCTCCATATGGTGTTGATCGATGACATTGATATCTCCGGTCAGAGTGCAGAAGATATCGCCCTGGGGAGCGGCTTCCATCATGGGCATGACCCGGAAGCCGTCCATGACTGCCTCCAGCGCCTTCAGGGGATCCACCTCGGTGACGATCACGTCAGCCCCCATCCCCCGGGCCCGAAGCGCCAAGCCCCGGGCGCACCACCCGTATCCCGCAATCACAAATGTCTTCCCGGCGATCAAGACATTGGTGGCCCGGATGATACCGTCCATGGTGGATTGGCCTGTTCCGTACCTGTTGTCAAAAAAATGCTTCGTCAACGCATCGTTGACCGCCATCACAGGGAATTCCAGGGCGCCGTCTTCCGCCATGGCCCGCAGCCGGATCACCCCGGTGGTGGTCTCCTCCATGCCGCCGATGACATTGGGCAGCAGTTCCCGGCGGTCTTTATGCAATGTGCTCACCAGATCCGCGCCGTCATCCAGAGTGATGTGGGGTTCGTGGTCGATGGCAGCGTTGATATGCTTGTAATACGTAACCCTATCCTCCCCCTTAATAGCGTGAACCGGGATCTCATTGTGAACCACCAGGGAGGCTGCCACATCATCCTGGGTGGAAAGCGGATTGGAAGCCACCAGAACCACATCCGCCCCCCCGGCTTGAAGGGTTTTCATCAGATTCGCTGTCTCTGTCGTCACATGCAGGCAAGCAGAAATATGGACGCCCTCTAAAGGGCGGTCCGCTGCAAACCTTTCCCGGATGCTGCGCAGCACGGGCATCTCCCGTTCCGCCCAGTGGATCCTTCTTCGCCCCCCCTCTGCTAACTCTTTGTCCTTGATGTCAAATGTATCCATAACTTACTCCATGATTGATAAGAAATTATAAACGTAGCAAATTCCTGATTTATTCTAAGAGGATATCCAATTCCCCGCGGTCGTCAAAATGCTTCCGGAAACGGCGGATAAATGCCTCTGAAGTAAAACTGTGCCCCTGGGGACCGTCCGATTCCAAACAGCAAGTGGCTGCTAAAGCTCCCATTTTCCCGCACAAATCCCAGGGTAATTGATGGCTGTAACCGGTCAGAAATCCTCCCCGGAAAGCATCTCCGATCCCTGTGGGATCGACAGTTCTTTCCGGCGGGACAATGGGAATAGACAACTCCTGGCCTGCAACATATATCGCAGATCCTTCTTTCCCCTGGGTGATCACCAAAAGGTCTAAATACCTCAAGACCTCTTCCCGGGTCAAACCTGTCCGCTTTTGGATCAGACCGAATTCGTAATCGTTGACAAATAACGCAAACGCCCCCTCCACCCCTCTGCGTAAATCCTCAGCAGAAAGACGGACGATTTGCTGGCTGGGATCGTATACATAAGGGATATCCAAACGCCTGGCTTCCCGGACATATCCCGCCATCGCCTGAGGGTCATTAGGTGAAATAACGACGAGATCCGGAGATTCCTTCTGCCATTGCTCCAATGAAAGCCGGTCAGCAAAGGCCATAGCTCCCGGGTAAAAACTGGCGATCTGGGCGTTGTCATCATCCGTGGTCACAAAAAAGGAGGCCGTAAATTCCTCAGGGATGACCTCGATCCCCCGCGTATCCACTCCCTGTTCCTCCAACCACTTCTGATAGAGTTCAAAATCTTCTCCCACGGTGCCCAGGAGGAGTGGATTCCTCCCCAGCAAAGCCATGGTATAGGCGATATTGGGAGCCACACCCCCGCGACGCTTGACCATACCATCCACCAGGAAGGATAAACTGATGGAATGCAGTTTATCCGGTAAGAGATGTTCCTCAAATTTTCCGGGGAACGTCATCAAATAATCATATGCGATCGAGCCTGTCAGGACAATTTTCATAACACTCCAGAAGTCTTTGGGGATCTGTAGGTTCTCAAACCACTTTCCTCAGGTTGACATCATAGGGTGGGTAA
>JAGXKM010000193.1 GCA_018335275.1 Anaerolineales bacterium
ATAACCCCAGGCTGCTGTGCAGCAGTCCGAAGGCCGTTCCCCGCAGCTTTTCCGGCACTGCCTTGCTGGTCAGTGATTTGTAAGCAGGGGACATGGAGCCCACGCCCACGCCGAACAGCGCCCAGGCCAGGGCGTACCCCAGGAAGGTGTTCACGTTCAGGAACACAAATAGCGCAGCAGAAGTCAACAAGAAACCGCCCACGATGGCCACCCGCTCCCCCTTCTTATCTGCCAGCTTTCCGGCCGGGATGGTCGTCACCATGTTGCAGATGCCAAATACTGAACTCAGCAGACCGATCTGGCGCATGTTCAAACCTCCCACCTCTTCCAGATACAGCGATTCAAGTGTGAAAGACATCGTGAAGGCGATATCCCGCACCCCGTCGGTGATCAGGATCCAGGTCATTACGCCCCCTGCCAGCAGCAGTCCGCCCATAGCCCCCAGATTCCCCTTCAAACTGTCCAGGGAGAGCGGCTCCGGATTTGCTTCCGGCCCCTTGGCCGCATTCCGCGCCATTCCGATTCGGATCATGGCAGCCACTGTATACAGCAGACCGGCTGCCAGCAGCATCGTTTTGAACCCGTACACATCCGCCAGCCATCCCCCTAACGGAGGCCCGATGACAACCACCAGCATGAAGATGGAATCTGTGATTCCGAAGACCCGGGCCCTGTTTTCATCATCCGACTGCTCGGCAATGAAAGCGCTGAAACTGGGGCCGATCAATGAGCGGGTGATCGCCCCCAGCCCCTCTCCGAGCAGGACCCACTGCCAGGCTGGTGCCAGGATTAATCCCACATACGAGAATACTCCCGCCACACTTCCGATGGCGATGCTCCGCAGCCGGCCCAGACTGTCAGACACCCATCCCCCCAGGATCTGCAAGACCAGAGGTAAGATCCGGGATAGCGTGAAGAATAGCCCCACCTGCATTACGCTGGCGTTAAGCGACTTCAGGTACAGGGGCAGGAGGGAGCCGTACATGTTTCCGGCGATGTTTGCCAGCACCATGGCCACCATGAACACTTTCAAAGTATTGGTAATCAATGGTTTTTCTTTTACAGTCGTTGTTATTCCAGCCATGTCCTTAATTCCTCGCTTATTTCTCTCTTGAACATTTCTAACCAGATCATATAAATGAAACACCCCCCGGGCATCCTCAATTAGGGGGGTTTCATTCCTGTTCTTATTTCGAGTTCAAAACCTAGCCACCTGGCCAGGAGAAGATTAATCCTGCTGATATTAACTGACGGGTACAGCCTCGTTATTCTGCTCTTCTTTTTGTCCTGTCCATTGATTCCAGGCCAGGGTCCACAATGTAGAATAAAACGCCGCAAAGGCACCCTGGACCACGATCAGCAGGGGCCACAAGAAGCAACATAAGGCAATCAAGATGCTGGGCAGAAGCAGCACAAACCAGATGCCGAGGCTGATTGCAATCTGGAGCAGGAAGAGCACCAGGGCCTGCCCGAAATGGTCCCCCAGAACTTCAAAACCGCGCCGATAAGAGTTAATCACTCCGCGGTCCTCAAGCATGCAGGCCCGGTTTGCGAAGGTGCGCAGCAGGGAGAGCAGCAGCGCCAACAGCACCAGTACACAGGTGACCGCGAGCACGGGGACAAAAAAGCCCGGTAGGTTGTAAAATTGTCCTTCCCTGGCAATGGTCCTGCCGCTGATGTAGAATCCAGCTGAGAAGAAGGCGCTGACCATCAGGAGCAGGACCGGAATCGCCGGAACCAAGCCGATGCCCACCAATCTCCAACCTTTTCCCCAGCCAGCCCGCAGGGAATCCATGAATGTCGCTTCCTGCCCGGTGCTGACGGCATTGGCTCCATAGATCAATCCTCCTCGGGAGATCAAGCCAACCACCCAGATGACCAGAGCAATCATCACCGCAAGGGCTGCCAGGATCAAAATTCCCCCTACCGCAAAAGCCGGGAGGTCCAGGTTCCGAAACGGGGCGGAGAGATTGAAATCAAAACGGGGGAGATTCCGGATATTGAAATCTCCTTCTCCACCGGAAAATCCGGAAGTTCCACCACTGCCGCCTCCGGACCCGCCGAGGGCAACCAGGATACCGAGGACGATCAGGAACTTATGTTTCCAGATCAAATCCCAGGCTCTTGAAAATAATTTTCCGTAATCCATTTTTTCTCCTTTATGTTTCAAAAAACGATATCAATATGCTGTGTTCCGGACCGTATCATCGGGTCGGATAATGAATTGTCGTCTGGAAATAAACACCTTCCGTCCATGCCTGATCATACATCACGCAGGGCTGGCATCATCTGCAACCCGGAGAGTTTCTATACTGGTCCCTCAGGGAGTTTACTTCTTGTCACCGGACAGTCATACAGGGAGGAAACCTCATCTGCTGGGTTAGATATCCCGGCTGGGGCTGGATTCCCAGCCCCTTTTGCCTGAGACCCCGGCCGAAGAGCAATACCTGCTGTCTTAGCCCTCCACATCCCAGGAAATCTCATAGCCGCCTTCCGTCGCTTCCCCCACCATCCTCAGGTAGTAGCGGCCACTTTCCGGCGCGCTCAGAGAGGCTGATTCCTCAACATCTTCCTGGTAAGTCCTCATCCAGACCTGATTCCCTTCTGGATCTTCCAGGTTGATCGCCAGTGAACCTTCCTCCACCTGAACATCAATATCCAGCTGGATTTTATCACC
>JAGXKM010000194.1 GCA_018335275.1 Anaerolineales bacterium
CAGAAAAGGACCAAATCATCAAGGTCCAGGAGGAAGCGCGCCGGAGGTTGGCAAGGGCTTTACATGATGGTCCCACTCAGACCGTAGCGGCCATCCCTATGCAGATCAGCCGGGCCCGTCACCTCCTCAATCGGGACGTGGACGCCGCCGCGGAGGCGCTTTATCAAACGGAGGACCTGGCCCGTCGGACTTCCAAACAAATCCGGCACATGCTTTTCACCCTGCGGCCGTTGATCCTTGAGTCGGAAGGGCTGACCGCGGCTCTGGAATCCATGGCTGAAAAGACGCGAGAGACCTTCGGGCAAAATGTGAGCATTAAGACCGATCCCTCCTTGATGGAAGAGTTAAACATGAACGCCAAAACGGTGATCTTCACAATTACAGAAGAGGCGGTCAACAACGCCCGGAAGCACGCTAACGCAGACCATATCCAGATCCGGCTCCAGCGCCTTCAAGAAGACCTGGCCTTGCTGGAAATCGAAGATGATGGAAAAGGGTTTGATGTAGAAAAAGTTACCGACAGTTATGAGGACCGGGACAGCCTGGGGATGATCAACATGCGAGAACGGGCTGAGCTGGTCGAAGGCGTTTTTCATATTAAATCCCAGCCGGGTCAGGGGACGACGATCCAGGTAGTCCTCCCTCTCACCGATGACGCTGCGGACCGGCTGCGTTTGATTTAAACCCCTGCTCAAATTATTTCCCTTCCCACACATGCCTTTCCAAAACGGCTTATATTATTACGCTTATCATCCCCAGGACAAAGACAGAGTCCCCCTGGTATTGATCCACGGCGCCGGAGGCGATCACCTGCACTGGCCTGTGCAAATGCGCCGCCTTTCCGGTTTCAGGATCTATGCTTTGGACCTGCCCGGACACGGAAAATCCGGGGGGCACGGCTTACAGCGAATCGAAAACTACGCCCAAGCTGTGATCAATTGGTTGAATGAGATGCACATCCCCAAAGCGATTCTGGTAGGGCATTCCATGGGGAGCGCTATCGCCCTCTGGATGGGGATCCACTACCCTCAGCGGGTGTTAGGGCTGGGGCTGCTTGGATCCGGTCCCAGATTACCTGTCGACCCCACCCTGTTAGAAGAAACGGGGTATCCATCGACTTTTCCCAACACGGTTGAGAAGATCATCCGCCGGTCATTCAGCAGGAGCACAGAACGGAAACTGGTCAAAATAGCAAAAGAGAGGATGCTTGAAACCCGTCCCTCTGTTCTCCACGGGGATTTCCTGGCCTGTGAAAAATTCAACATCGCAGGTCAACTACCCCAGATCAGCGCCCCGGCCATGATCCTCTGTGGTGAAGACGATGAAATGGTCCCCTGCCGGTTATCCAAACAATTAGCGGAGGGAATTGCTGACGTGGATCTGGAGATCATCCCGGAAGCTGGACACATGTTGATGATCGAGAAGCCGGAAGCCCTGGCTTCCCAGCTGCGGCCCTTTCTGGAAGATCTCTCAGAGCGCTGGTAGGCGCTCCTCGAGGTATTGCACATTCAAAGGGGACTGGGTATAATGTCTCCCACATGGGCGGTTAGCTCAGCTGGTAAGAGCGCTGCGTTGACATCGCAGAGGTCGTTGGTTCGAGTCCAATACCGCCCACTGTGGCTAAACCTGCGGTTTAGCTTGGGAGAATGGGATAAACACCCATTCTCTTTTTTATATACTCAATAAGAGTATATGTTGGTGAAAGAGTCCAATACCGCCCACTGTGGCTAAACCTGCGGTTTAGCTTGGGAGAATGGGATAAACACCCATTCTCTTTTTTATATACTCAATAAGAGTATATGTTGGTGAAAGAGTCCAATACCGCCCACAACACGAACCGCTCTTCCGGTGAAGAGCGGTTTTGATTTTAAGGGTATGAAAAGATCCTAACCACTCCAGGAAGCTGACCCATACCAGCTGGAGAACAGATTGCCGATTAACATCGTACGGCGGTCAAATTCCGCATTCTTTCTGTAGAAAAACCTTTGTTACGAGAGATATTCCCTTCAATGTGCTACATTGAAAGATAATTATCTACGATCACTCTCTGCTGGATGGAAGATGAAGATGGCCATTTCTTAGTGACATAGATGAAGATATATGGATACAAAAGATAAGTGGTTTGCTGGCAGTACGGTCGCGGGGATCCTGCCGAGTTTGCCTGGATTCATGGAAATCCCCGGCATAGTGTGGACGGATTTTGCTGAAAATTCAAGAAATTTACATAAAAATAACCGCCCTTTTGGGGCGGTTATTTATCTTTATCTTAAATCGGTTCAAGCAACTTACTTGGCTTCCCAGGCTTTGAGCATCCACAGATGAGCTTCCAGGCCGTCTTTGACTTCGTCCAGGAGGTTGGTCGTGGTCCGGTCCCCAACGCCCTCAGCTTCCTCGATGACATCCCGGAGGGAATCCGTCAAGGTTTCTATATCCTGGATCGCGCGGGTGACCATCACGCCGGGGGCTGGCAGATCAGCGTCTTCCTGAAGGTTGGTCTCTTCCAACATATGAGCCAGCGTGTGGAGCGGGACACCATCAAGGCCCACCACGCGTTCAGCCAGTTCGTCGATCACGACCCCCACTTCGGTGTAAATCTCCTCAAACTTTTCATGCAGTTTAAAGAACTGGGGACCCTTCACATTCCAGTGAT
>JAGXKM010000195.1 GCA_018335275.1 Anaerolineales bacterium
ACCCATTCTCCTTCCTCGGATTTGTAATACCAGTGTTCCCAGCCATTGATGGGGCTCCCGTCCCGAATGTGTCTCGCAGTTTGGTGGATGGACCCTTCATATTCTCCGTAGCGCAGTTTCCCATTGGGTTTGAGGATTGCTTTTTGGGCAGGGTCCTTTTGAAAGAAAAGTTCCTGTCCGGGGTTTAAATAGCCCTGTTCTAACAGATGTGCAAACGGGACCCGGGGGGCGAGGCGCTTTTTGTCCCGCAGGTCAAATGCCCCTTCCGCGTAAGGCTCAGGCTGGACGCTGTCAATCCTCTCTTGAGCAACTTTTATATAGGTGGGGCTGCGTTCCACGCCGATCCAGCGGCGGTGCAGGCGTTTGGCGACCACGCCTGTGGTCCCTGTGCCGAAAAAGGGATCGAGCACGAGATCTCCCGCGTTGGTGGAGGAGACCAGGACGCGGTACAGCAGCGCTTCCGGTTTTTGGGTGGGATGAGCTGTTTCACCCTCAATGCGGATTCTTTCCTTCCCTTTGCAAATAGGAAGAAGCCAGTCGCTTCGCATTTGTTTCTCGTCATTGAAGGATTTCATGGCGTGGTAATTGAATGTGTAGTGGCTGTCCTTGGACTTTTTGGCCCAGATCAGCGTCTCGTGGGCGTTGGTAAAACGCACGCCGTGAAAATTAGGCATGGGGTTGGTCTTGATCCAGGCGACTTCGTTCAATATCCAGAACCCGAGATCCTGAAGGATTTTACCCACCCGGTAAATATTGTGATATGAGCCGATGACCCACAGGCTGCCTTTCTCGCTTAAGAGCCGTTTGGCGGCTGTCAACCAGGCCTGCGTGAAGCGGTCATAGGCTTTGAAGTCATCGAATTGGTCCCAGGATTCATTGACGGCATCGACTTTGCTGAGATCCGGGCGCCACAGGTCGTCCTCCAACTGCAGATTATAAGGAGGGTCCGCGAAGAGGAGGTCTATCGATCCCGGGGGAAGGGAGTTCATGACCTCCACCGCATCTCCCCGGACGATTTCGTTGATCGGTAAAGATTTATTTTCAGTCATCTATGGGTTGTTTCCTGATATCTTTCAGCGAGAAGAGCGTTTTTATTGATCTCCTCTGCGAGGTTACCGGAGCCTTCGTTGCCGGACCACTTCAAAGATCAAAATCGCCCCGGCGACGGCCGCGTTGAGAGATTCCGCGTCTCCGGGCATAGGGATGTGCAGCGGTTGATCAGCCCAATTCCAGGCTTTCTCGCCTGCTCCCCGGGCTTCATTCCCGATGATCAGGGCTAAAGGCTGGGTTAAGTCCGCTTCTGTATGGGGGATTCCCTTTTCTGCGTCCGCGATGTAAACGGTCAGACCGTTGATCATTTCCTTTATGCTCTCCCAGGGGATCTTTGCCACCGGGAGTTGGAAATGGGCTCCCATCCCGGCCCTGACCACTTTGGGGGAGTGGGGATCCACGGTCCCCGGGGTTAGATACACGGCATCCACCCCGGCAGCTAATGAGGTGCGGAGCAGGGTGCCCAGGTTTCCAGGGTCCCGGATTTGATCGACCAGGAGAATAAAATCTACCTTCTGGGGCTGGGGTTGGCCCTGAAGGGGGAGCACTGCCAGCAAACCCTGGGGGGTTTGCGTGTCGCTGGCAGCGGCCATCACTTCTGGAGAGACCTGCCGGGTAAGGACGCCCTGCCCGCGGAATCCGTTGATCACGTCCCAACCGCGTTGGTCAATATCGTCTGTGAAGAGGACCAATTCCGGAGCCCAACCGTGCTGCAGGGCTTCTTCCAACAGCCGGAGGCCTTCGATGACAAAGGCTTCCTCTTCCTCGCGTGCTTTGGACCGGTCCTGAAGGTGACGGATGCGTTTTATGGACTCGTTATGCGGGGAGGTTATCATGATATGATTTGGTCCCAAATCTCAGTGAATGCCTTCGCGGCGGCCTCGCCGTAGAGCACGATGCGGATCACGGTTAACTTTGTTCGCGGATGTGTGGATGCGTAGGACTCAACGGCATGCAGGATGACTTTTGCTGCCCGTTTGGTGGGGAACCCGTAGATTCCCGTCGAGATCGCTGGCAGGGCGAGGGAACGTAAGCCGAGGTCATCCGCTAAACGCAGAGACCCCTGAACGGCTTCCTGAAGTTTTTGATCCTCATTCCCGGATCCCCACCGGGGACCCACCGCATGGATGACGTATTGAGAGGGTAAATGACCACCGGATGTGAAGGCGGGGTTGGCGTGACCCACCGGTCCATGTTCCTCGATCCAGCGGTTGCTCTCAACTTGGATGGAGGGTCCACCGGCCCGGGCGATGGCCGCTGCCACGCCCCCACCGTGCTGGAGCCTCTCATTGGCCGCATTGACGATAACGTCCACGTCCTGCCGGGTGATATCACCCTGCACGAGCTGGAGGTTAAGTTTTGAAGATAGTTCCCATTGGCGCAGCATTTCGCTCATCATCCACCTCCAGGATCGATTGTAGCATTAACTGAAAAGAACTCCGCAGCCTATCGCGAAGCTCTTTCTTCTTTACCCTAATTGGTCCGAAATCCTCAGCCGATAGCCTCTTTGGCGTGGTCCACGATCTCGGAGAAAGCATCCGGGTCCCGGACCGCCAAATCAGCCAACATCTTCCTGTTCAGTTTGATATCGGCTTCTTT
>JAGXKM010000196.1 GCA_018335275.1 Anaerolineales bacterium
CCTGGAGATATCGATGAACAAATCGCCCGTTTGAAGCTGGAAACCATGGGCGTGGAAATCGATGAACTCACGGAGGAACAGGTTGAATATCTCGGTTCCTGGCAGATGGGTACATAATTTGTTCTCAATCCATACCGTGGTACATAAGCCATCTTAAGAGCATTGATACCTTTTCCTTTACTGAAAAAAATGTTAAATTAAGGCTGTTGAGAGTTCACCGTATTTGACTCTGAATGGGAAAGATCCTTTTATCGGGTAGTTTTTTATTGGAGGGAGTCAGATGAATAAGATATCTAGAAGGGGATTCCTGCGTTTTCTTGCTGCGGGGTTGAGTTTTCTGGGCCTGAGCTCTTTGCTGGGTTGCAAGGAGGGGGAAAAAGCGATCAGTAAGTCCTTTTCTGAGGGGGGTAAAAGCGCCAAACTGCCCTCAGCGACAGCTACAAATCCTTCTACCCCGACTGACCTTCCCACCGCGACCGTCCCGGAACCCACGTCGACCTGGACCCCGAAGCCGACATCCGTGCCCCCGCATATCGCGGTGGCCCGGAATGGAGATCCGGAAACCATGGTCCGCAAAGCGTTGGCAGCTTTGGGCGGCATGGAGCGCTTTGTGAAGCAGGGGGATGATGTGATCATCAAACCCAATATTTGCGTCGGCTACCATACCTATGAATATGCGGCGACGACCAATCCCTGGGTGGTGGGCGCCCTGGTGAAATTAGCCCTGGGAGCGGGCGCCAGACGGGTGCGGGTCATGGATTACCCATTTGGGGGTCCAGCGCCACAGGCGTATGCCAAAAGCGGCATCCAAAAGCAGGTCCGGGCAGCCGGCGGCAAGATGGAGGTGATGTCGGGATTTAAATTCGTCAAGACAAATATTGAAAAAGGAAAATCTCTTAAATCCTGCCGGATTTATGATGAGGTGCTGAAAGCGGATGTGCTCATCAACGTCCCCATCGCCAAGCATCACGGCATGGCCCATCTGACCCTGGGCATGAAAAACCTGATGGGCGTAATCTACAACCGACCCCAAATTCACAATAATTATGGACAGAGACTAGCGGATCTTAACTCCCGGGTCAGATCTGATTTGGTCGTCGTGGATGCGGTGCGGATGCTTTTACGTAATGGGCCGAGTGGGGGAAATCTAGGCGATGTTCGGAAAGCGGACACCGTGATCGCCTCTCCGGATGTGGTGGCTGCGGACAGCTACGCCGCCACTTTATTTAATGTCGAGCCAAATGGTCTCAGATATGTTCGGGCTGGATCGGAGATGGGCCTGGGCAGGTCGGACCTGGGGAACCTGAAGATTGAGGAGATCAACGTTGGTTAAGGATTCAAAACTTATGCCTCGGTGGACCCCGCGCAGCTGGGTCAAACTCCGGAAAGTCGTCCAGGTCCTGGCCTTTTTGCTCTTTCTTGCTTCTTTTCTCACGCTTAGAAGTGGGCAGGTTTTTTCATCCAATCCTGCTGAAGGCAACCTGAAGACGGCTTTGGTGAAACTCCCGCTCAGGCTTGATCCTCTGGCGATGATCTCCCATGCCCTGGCCAGCCGTCAATTCCTGGCGGGCTCCGCTTTGGCTCTGATCACGATCACTTTGACGTTGGTTTTGGGCCGGGTTTGGTGCGGGTGGCTGTGCCCCCTGGGCAGCCTTCTGGATTGGATCCCCATGAGAAGAAAAGGGACAAATCGACCGTTGCCCCCAGAGAGATGGCGCAGCCTGAAATATGTCCTTCTGATCACCATTCTCGTCGCAGCGATCTTCACGAATTTGACGTTATTGGTGCTTGACCCTCTGTCAATCCTCTACCGTACTTTCTCTACAGCGGTCTTACCGGCGCTCGACCATCTGGTGACAGCTGCAGAGCGGGCTTTATATACCATTCCCTTCCTGCAGATGGCGGTAGGCAGAGTGGATAGTTTTCTGCGTCCCGGCATTTTACCAAGTACCCCTTTGTTTTTTCGGTACACGGCATTATATGGGGGCATTTTCCTCACTGTCCTGGGGTTAAACCTGGCCGCGCCTCGGTTTTGGTGCCGGTATCTTTGCCCACTTGGGGGGCTTTTGGGATTGTTGAGCAAAGGTAGTTTAATGAAACACCAGATCAGTGAGAGCTGTTCAGGGTGTGGGGTGTGTGAGGACGTTTGTCCGACTGGCGCCATTTATACAGACGAAGGGGGTGTGGACAGCAATCCCAGTGAGTGCACGATGTGTATGGAATGCCTGCCTTCCTGTCCCGGCCATGCCGTTTCTTTCCCCCTCGGTCTTTCCATAGCCGCATGGGAAACGTATGATCCGGGGAGAAGGGAGGCCTTGGTTGGCTTGGGCGCTTCTGTTGCCGGAATCGGACTTATAGGCAGCAGCGCTTTTTCGGAACGAAAGCACCCCCATCTTATTCAACCTCCGGGAACGCGAGAAAAAGATTTCTTTCAAGAATGTCTCCGTTGTGGGGAATGCATCTATGCCTGCCCTACAGGTGCCATTCACCCCGCTCTCTTTGAGGCTGGTGTAGAGGGACTGTGGACGCCGGTGCTGGTCCCCAGGTTAGGCTATTGCGACTATTCCTGCCATGCCTGCGGCCAGGTCTGCCCGGTGGGCGCTATTCCTGAACTCAGTCTGGAAGAAAAGAGGGATCAGGTGATGG
>JAGXKM010000074.1 GCA_018335275.1 Anaerolineales bacterium
AGGTGGTTTTTTACAATGAAAATGTGTAATAAATAATATGGCGTTAGTTGACACTTTCAGTGGTTATTTGTATAATGTGACGAATATTGGTATAGCTATCTGGAAAAAGGGATATGGAAAACAAACAAAACATAACATTGACAAAACAAGCTGCAGCAGCCATCCAAGAGCTGTTAGAAAAAGAGGACATGCCAGAACATGCCCTGCGGGTGTATATCGCCGGTGCAGGTTGAGGCGGCCCCCAATACAGCATGGCGCTTGATGACCAAGTTCATGAAAATGACAAGGTCTTCACAAGCCATGATGTCAAGGTCATCGTGGATGACCGTACGCTTTTGTACCTCAAAGGCGGGACCATTTCGTACCTAGAAGAAAACGGACGAAGCGGATTTCAAATCCAGCCTCAATCACAGTCCAGCTTCTCAGGCTGTGGAGACGGATGTTCTTGTTAAGGAACGGACGAAAAATAAAAGCAGCTTCCCTGGAAGTTAACATTCTTCCAGGGATTTCATTTTAATAAAGGTCCGCTCTCAAGACTCGCGGAGGAGGGAAATGAAAAAGCTGAAAACGCTGACCGCGACTAAACCAATGATCACCAAACCCATGGGGAACTCAGTGGACCTTGATCTGAACGTCTGGTTTTCGTAGGTCGGTATGACCAGCGCAGGTGCTGGTGTAAAGGTAGGCTTCCGGGTGGGGGGAATCTCCGCCACGAATTGGGATGCTAGGGTGGGATCGATCGTCGGTGTAGTAAGGGGAGTCGGCGTGGGAGGTTTAGGAACGATAGGAAGCTCCTGATTCACACGCACAAGGGGAGCATAAACCCAGGCAACCCCTCCTTCAACGCCGGGATAAACGATTTTCACCCAAGAATCTCCCTCCGTTTTCGCCAAAGCAGGAACTTCTTGTCGGTTGATTAAAATACCGACTTTGGGATAAATGATGTCAGGCCCAGAACGAACGTTTATTTGATCTTCCGGATCCGATACAACGAGAGCTATAGGACCTGTTGGGGTTCCAGTCACGGTAGGGACATTGACCGTCGGCTGTTGAGAGAAACCGGAGGCTTCCACCAGGGCGGATCCTAACAGGCTCCATGTCACCCCCATGATGACCACGCTCAATGCTAACCCTGATAATATTTTATTTCCATTCATCTTTATCTTCATTATGTTTCTGGTTTCCAAAGGTCAAGGCAAATGTTTTAACTTCTCAAGGGCTGCCCGGGCATAGAGGATTAATTTCTGCTCTTCTGTATTCCTGCTCGTGGAGACAAAATCCATATGCGTTTGCCTCTCGCTTTGTGCTTGAAGCCGGCCAATAAGCCTTTCCAAAGCAGGTCTGGAATCCACATATCCCACCCGCCCGCAGTAATAAATCGCATTTTTGCGGATGGGAACGGGGGCTTTCCTATCAGCTAATATACCACTTAGTGTTTTGCCAGCATATGAACACATGTTCAAGATCGCGACGATGTCTTCTTCAGAGGCAGAATAACGTTCAGCGACCTGTAAAATGGCAAAAATTTGTCTTCTCCTCATTTGCGACAGATACCCCTGAAGATGATGTCGGATCAGGTCCGGGGTCGAATTCTCTCTATCACCCATGCCCAATATGTCGCCCAAGGCTTGAATAACATGAAACCGGATTTCCAGGTTAGGATCCATTAGCCGGGTAGCCAAGACATAAGCCAGCAAGGGAGAGCGGCGGAAGCCGTCCACAGCTTTCAACTCTTTCAGCCCTTCTTCACGGAGGCGATCCTGGGGGGACGTCAAGCGTTCAGCTGCTTTCCAGATCTCCGGAAAAAGAACCCCAGTCTCTTGGGAAGGATCCTGCCCTGCAAACAACGTCAATTGTGGTAATTGTTCTTCTGCCATATCCACCTTTAATGTAACACATGAAAAGAATAAGCAAAGGATGCTGTGCTCAGATCCCCCTCACCTCAGGCTCTTCCCGTTTTCCAGTTTGCGAACTTTACCCACCCGCCGGGCATGTCTTTCCTGCCCCGTTTGATTACCCACAAACTGGGCTTTCAGGAAAGACTGCACAATCTCTTTCGCCAAATCTGATCCAATCACCCTTCCGCCCAGACAAAGGACGTTCATATGATCATGTTCAACGCCCTGATGAGCAGAATACGTGTCATGACAAAGGGCAGCATAAATCCCGTTCATCTTGTTCGCGGCAATACATACTCCAACACCTGATCCGCACAACAACACCCCCCTGTCCGCTTCACCTTCTTGAACAGCCCGACATAAGGTTTCCGTGAAATCAGGATAATCGACACTCTCTGCACTGTCCGTTCCGTAATCCACCACATCGTGCCCTACGCCCTCGATCGCTCCAATTACCGCTTCTTTTAATATAAAACCGCCGTGATCCGTTGCCACCGCGATACGCATCAGCGTTCCTCCTTAACTAAATTTCGCGCTTTGTTAATCACGTTTTCAACCGTGAAACCGTACTCCTTGAAAACCCGGGACCCGGGCGCGCTGGCGCCAAAGGTTTCCACGGAGAGGATGAGGCCTTGAGATCCAACCCATCTATACCATCCTTGGCCGACGCCCGCTTCAACCGCCAAACGCATTTTCAGATCAGGAAGGAGTACTGAATCTTGATATTCCTGATCCTGTTCTTCAAACAGCTCCCAGCTTGGGAAGGAAACCACCCTGATACTTACACCTTCCTCTGCCAGCTTCTCACCAGCTTTGAGAATCAGATCAACTTCTGATCCTGATGCCATCAAAATTATCTCTGGATCCCCTTCCCCTACATCAGCCAGGACATACGCCCCTTTTTCCAGACCCACCGCTGAAGCGTAACTACTTCTGTCAACAACCGGCACATTTTGCCTGGTAAGCACCAATGCCATAGGTCTTTTCTTATCAGAAATGGCGACCTTCCAGGCTTGAACGACCTCGTTTGCATCCATGGGGCGAATGACGACGATACCGGGAATAGCTCTCAAGGATGACAGCTGCTCAATGGGTTGATGGGTTGGCCCATCTTCTCCCAACCCGATGCTGTCATGGGTATATATCCACAAGGCCGGGATTTTCGAGAGGGCAGAAAGTCGTACAGCGGGCCGCATGTAATCAGAAAAGACCAGAAATGTCCCTGCGTAAGGAATCACACCCCCGTGCAAGCCCATGCCATTTACAATCGCGCCCATGGCATGCTCTCGCACGCCAAAGTGGAAATTACGACCGTGATACTGTTGACTCTGGAAATCTGGACTGCCGTCAATCCAGGTTTTGTTAGACGGAGCGAGGTCCGCTGATCCACCGATCAAATCCGGAACAGCCGTCGTGATTGCGTTGATCACCTTCCCAGAAGCAGCCCTTGTCGCCATCCCTTTGGGATCCGCACTGAAGGTGGGCAGGCCTTCCGTCCACCCTTCAGGAAGCCTACCTTCCAACCTGCGTTCCAATTCTTGTGCTAAGTCTGGATGGTCAGCGCGGTAGGTTTCAAATCGATCCCTCCAGTCACCTTCTCGTTCATCACCTTCCTTTCCAACCTGGCGGAAAAAAGCAAGCACATCTTCAGGAACGAAAAATCGGGGTTCTTTGGGCCATCCCAAGCGTTCTTTTGCGGCCTCAAGCTCCTCATCCCCGGGCGGCGCTCCATGGGCCTCAGCAGTGTCCTGCTTTGTAGGCAATCCATAGCCAATGTGCGTTCTGACGGAAATCAGCGATGGGCGCTCATCCTCCTTTGCGCTCTGAATGGCTTGATGGATAGCGTTGACATCATTTCCGTTCTCTATTTTCTGGACATGCCATCCATAAGTCTCGAACCGGGCTGCGGTGTCTTCTGTGAAAGTCAGGTCGGTGTTCCCGTCAATGGAAATATGATTGTCATCATAAAGATAGATCAGCTTTCCCAGTTTCAGATGTCCTGCCAGGGAAGCCGCCTCAGCGGAGACCCCCTCCATGAGATCGCCGTCTGTAACCAGGGCGTACGTATAATGGTTGATGATATCATGACCCGGTTGATTAAAGACCGCAGCCAGATGAGCCTCAGCGATGGCAAACCCTACCCCATTTCCAAATCCCTGCCCCAAGGGACCGGTTGTCGTCTCTACTCCGGGTGTCAGGTGAACCTCAGGATGACCCGGAGTCATACTTTCCCACTGGCGAAAGTTTTTAATTTCTTCCAAGGGAAGATCAAAACCAGTCAAATACAGCAAGGAATATAAGAGCATGGACCCATGCCCTCCAGAGAGGACGAATCGGTCCCTGTCAGGCCAAGATGGATTTTCAGGGTTAAACCGCAGATGTCGCGTCCAGAGCGTGTAAGCTAACGCTGCTGCACCCATGGGCAGTCCCGGATGACCTGAATTCGCTTTTTGGACCGCGTCCGCGGATAAAAAGCGGATGGTATTAATCGATTTCTGTTGTAAATCCTGACTGTTTGAGATCATGATCGCCTTTCCTCGTCTGAGGGATCCATTTGATTGATGCTCAAATATACATTTTACCTCAAATTCTGGAGTCTCTTTTCTGATTGGTTTTCTCATCCTAGATTTATACTAATGAACCTGAAAACCCCGGATATGGAGCCAGTTCCCTCCCTTTTTCGCGAAGTTGTATTCCGTCCTGTTCTGGATAAGTAAATTATTAAATTAATAAATGAAGAATGATGAACATTATGTGATATTAATCACATAAACTCTGATATATTTCTGATATACTATAGACAGTTCAGTTTGTGTAATTTCTTACAAGGAAAACAACCCTGTTTTTTATGGATGGGACTTTGAAAAAGTTCCTTCTTTTCCAACACTAGGAGGTTGTAATGAAACAGACCTTATCTGCCCGTGCTCCCTCACTTTTTGAGGAAGTCGTCGCAGAAACTTCCGGACTTGGGGAAAACCTCAATACCTGCATTCAATGCGGTACCTGTGGGGGCTCCTGTCCATCTGGGGATGATATGGATCACACTCCCCGGGAGATATTTGCTCTGATTAGAGAAGACATGAGAGATGAAGTCTTAAGCAGCAACACACCGTGGTATTGTGTTTCCTGCTATTATTGCATGGCTCGATGCCCTCAGGATATCCACATCACGGATATCATGTATGCCTTGAAGCGGATGGCCATTAAGGAAGGCCTTTATCAAAAATCAGGTAAAGATAAAGCGCCTGAATTCTCCGAAACGTTTATCGGTTTTGTGGAAAACAACGGCCGGAGCTTTGAACTGGGGTTAGCTACCAGGTACCACCTTCGCCATCACCCATTGGACGCGGTCAAGATGGCAACCGGCATGGGCTTGCAGTTATTCACCAAAGGTCGAATGGACCTCATCCCCCCCAAAATAAAGGGGGTCGACCAGTTGAAAGCGATCCTCAAAAAGTCCAAAGAGCTTGGAGGTGAAGCATGAAATACGGATACTACCCCGGCTGTTCTATGGAAAAAAACGCTCGATCCTACCACACCTCATTAATGGCGATTGCCGAACATCTGGATCTTGACTTTGAGGAAGTGGAGGATTGGAACTGCTGTGGGGCAACGGAATATTTTGCAATCAATGACATCCCTGCCTACGCGCTGGTGGGAAGGAATCTGGCCATCGCATCCAAACAAAACGGAAATCACAAATTAGTGGCGCCGTGCAGCGCTTGCTTTCTCAATTTGAAAAAGACCGACCATATCATGGCAGAACATGAAAACGTGAATGAGAAGGTCAACATTGCTTTAGAGGAAGGCGGTCTATCTTATCAGCCGGGCACTGTCAGCGTTCACCACCTGTTGGAAATCATTGTCAAAGATGTGGGGCTGGAAGCCATTGAAGAAAAGATCCAAAGACCGCTTTATGAACTGAGGATCGCGCCTTATTACGGATGTATGGTCCCCAGACCAGCGGATATGGAAAGTTTTGATGACCCTGAGCATCCTACTTCGATGGATAACCTGATGGAGACATTGGGCGCTATTGTTGTGGACTTCCCACTCAAAGCCCAGTGCTGCGGCGGTCATATGACCCAAATCAGTGAAGAAACCGCGCTGGAGCTCATCCGCCGCTTGCTTAAAAACGCGGATGATTACGGGGCTGACATGATCAGCACCTTGTGCCCCATGTGCCAATTGAACCTGGATGCCTACCAGGACGCGGTCAACGCTCACTTCGGAACGGATTATCATATTCCAGTGATGTACTTTACACAACTCATCGGGCTCGCTTTTGGCATTCCCGAAAAGGAGCTTGGTTTTGGAAAAGAGATCGTATCCGCCCAACCTGCTCTGGGTAAGATCAGTGAAGAGCCACCCCAAAAGAAAAAGCGGAGGAGAAGACCCCGAAGAAGAACGGGCCTCCCCATGCCAACCATGCCGGAGGAGGGATAACTCATGGTCGAAGAGAAAGAAAAAAATATGCAAAAAGAAAAAGTAGGAGTTTACATCTGTCACTGCGGCACAAATATTGCCGGAACGATTGATGTTGAAGAGGTAAGAGAATGGGCTGGAAATAACCCCAATGTGGAAGTTGCCCGTGATTACGAATTCATGTGCTCCAGCACCGGACAGGAACTGATCGAGAAGGACATCAAGGAAAAAGGGTTGACACGTGTTGTTGTCGCCTCCTGTTCGCCGCACATGCACGAGAAAACTTTTCGGGGAGCCACGGAACGGGGGGGTCTGAACCCCTTCTTATATGAAATGGCCAACATCCGGGAACATGACTCCTGGGCCACCAACGACAAAGAAGCAGCCACTCAAAAAGCGAAGAGCCTGGTCAATGGAGCCATCGAACGGGTTGTCCATCATGAACCACTGGAAAAGATCCCCGTGGAAATCAATCCCAACACGCTTGTGGTGGGAGGGGGCATCGCAGGGATCACAGCAGCTCTGGAACTTGCCAATTCTGGAAAGCATGTTTATTTGGTAGAGCGAGAAGGGACGATCGGCGGCCACATGGCCCAGATCGATAAAACGTTCCCCACCTTGGACTGCTCTGCCTGTATTTTGACCCCCAAAATGGTCGATGTCGGCCAACATGACAACATCACACTGCTAACCTACAGCGAAGTTGAAAAGGTGGATGGGTACATCGGCAACTTTGAAATTTCCGTGCGCAAGAAAGCGCGCTGCGTTGAGGAAGAATTATGCACATCTTGCGGTATCTGCGAAGAGAAGTGCCCTGCCCAGGTGGTGGATGAAGGGTACGGGGCTGGATTGGGATATCGAAAAGCCATCTACCGGGCTTTCCCGCAAGCTGTTCCAGGGTACCCCGTTTTGGATAAGGAAAACTGCATATACTTCCAAACCGGGAAATGTCGGGCTTGCGAAAAGTTCTGCCCCACGGAAGCGATCAACTTCGAACAAGAAGATGAGATGCTGAAGTTCAACGTCGGTAATATCATCATTGCCACAGGCTACGACCTCTTCGATGCCCGGCAAATCCCCCAATATGGATACGGCCGGCTCGAGAACGTCTTTACCAGTTTAGAATTTGAACGCATGGTCAACGCTTCGGGACCGACCGGCGGGCATGTCGTCCTCCGAGACGGGGAAACCGAACCGGAAAGGGTGGCGATCGTTCACTGCGTAGGATCCCGCGATAAGAACTATAATGAGTACTGTTCAAAAGTTTGCTGCATGTACTCTCTTAAATTTGCCCATCTCGTCCACGAGCACCTTCCGGAAACAGAGGTGTACGATTTTTACATTGACATGCGAACGCCGGGGAAAGGGTACGAGGAATTTTATAACCGCCTCCTCAAAGAAGACACCCACTTCATCCGGGGGCGGGTCGCGGAGATAACCGACGCTGACCACCAGCCAGGCGAGGAAGGCAAACTCATCGTGCAGGCTGAGAACACGCTGCTCGGCAAACAGCAGCGCGTCCCGGTTGACATGGTCATTCTCAGTGCCGGGATTGAAGCCCGAGCGGATTCTGAAAAAGTCGCCAATCTCTTCAAGATGGGATGCGACTACGATGGCTTCTTCAACGAAAGGCATCCGAAATTAGCGCCCGTTGCCACCATGACAGACGGTGTCTTTATCGCGGGTGCTTGTCAGGGACCCAAAGACATTCCTGAAACCGTCGCCCAGGGAGGCGCCGCTGCTTCTCAAGTGGCCAGCCTTATCGGGCAGGGGACAGTGATGATGGAACCTGTGCGGGCCAGCATCCGGGAGGAAGACTGCTCTGGATGCCGGATCTGCAATAACCTTTGCCCGTACAACGCCATCGAATTTGACGCAGAAAAAGAAGTTTCGGAAGTGATTACAGCCCTTTGCCAGGGCTGCGGGACCTGTGTAGCAGCCTGCCCCAGTGGAGCGATAGATGGAGCTCACTTCACAAACACCCAGGTGATGTCCGAACTCCAAGGCCTGCTCTGGGACGTTCAACCCGCCCCCGAAAAGGTTAATGTCTAGGAGGAGAAAATAA
Organism: Anaerolineales bacterium; assembly: GCA_018335275.1. Classification (GTDB taxonomy): domain Bacteria; phylum Chloroflexota; class Anaerolineae; order Anaerolineales; family UBA11858; genus B10-G9. The sequence continues at coordinate 8,389 of JAGXKM010000074.1, forward strand.
ATGAGTGAACAATACGAACCAGTCATTGTAGGATTCCTGTGCAATTGGTGTTCCTACCGGGCAGCGGACCTGGCGGGTACTTCCCGCATCAAATACGCGCCAAACATGCGCCCCATTCGGGTCATGTGCTCAGGCCGCGTGGATCCCCAATTTGTGCTCAAAGCGCTCCGCAATGGAGCAGATGGTGTGCTGATCGCTGGATGCCATCCCGGTGAATGCCACTACGTAAACGGCAACATTAAAGCACTTCGACGCTACACAATGCTCAAAAAGGCGCTGGACCAATGGGGAATCGAAGAAGAACGCGTCCAGCTCTTGTGGGCGTCCGCATCGGAGGGGACAAAATTAGCTGAAAAAGTGAACAGCATGACTGAAGAACTTCGAGCATTGGGACCGCTCCGCTGGCACGAAAAAGTACTAGCTGACAACGGGGCCCATCGTGTCCCCGTGAAGGAGGCCTAACGAAAATGACAGAGAACGGAAAACCCAAGTTGGCTATGTATTGGGGAGCATCATGCGGCGGTTGTGAGATTTCAGTTCTCAACATTCATGAGAATATCCTCACTGTTGATGAAATCTTTGATATTGCCTTCTTCCCCTGCATTGCAGACTTCAAGTATAAAGACGTGAAGTCATACCCTGACAATTACATCGATGTTTGCCTGTACAATGGTGCCATTCGCAACTCAGAAAATGAAGAAATGGCCCATCTGCTGCGGGAAAAATCGAAGGTCCTTGTCGCCTATGGCTCTTGTTCCTACGAAGGGTGCATCCCGGCTCTTTCGAATCTAACCACGAGAGAAGCCACACTCAACAAGATCTATATCGATAACCCTTCCATAGAAAATCCGAACCAGATCTTCCCTCAAACATCGACCCATGTACCGGAAGGGGAACTCACGTTACCCAGCTTTTATCACACGGTAAAAGCACTCGACCAGGTGACCGATGTGGATTATTACCTCCCCGGTTGCCCTC
>JAGXKM010000075.1 GCA_018335275.1 Anaerolineales bacterium
GTGCAAACCGCCACGCCGACCCGCCAGGAGCGCGTCTTCTCCCGCCTCAAGAAAGAGTTTCCAGATCTGACCTATTACAACGCGGACATCCCCCTGGATCTGCGTTATGCGGCCCAAACGGGGACCTTTCCTCTGGGACGCTGCCGGGTGGTGGCCGGGGAAGGAGGGGAGATCCAGGACATCGAGCCTCTTGACTCCCCCTGGGAGATCGATCCTCCGCCCCTCCCCCTGCGGGTCATGGCCCTCTCCCCCGACTGCAACCCTTTCCACGATCCCCCGCGGGCCCTGAAAATCCGCCTGGGCGAACGCCATTACCGTTTCCCCTTCCATGAGGGGCGGAGCCTGCTCATCAAGCTCCGGGCCCTGTTCAAAGCGCACGACCCGGACCTGCTGCTCACCGTGTGGGGCGACAACTGGCTGATCCCCAAACTGCACGAACTGGAGGAGAGATACCATATCCAACTCCCCCTCAATCGGGATCCGGGGCGGGAGGTCGAGCGGCGTCCGGAGCGCTACTACCATTCCTACGGAGGCGTGATTTACCGCGGCCCCCAGGTGCGCGCCTTCGGTCGGCTGCATATCTCCACTGAGAACACAGTCATGTACCACGACTACGGGCTGGAGGGCGTCTTTGAGATGGCCCGCGTCACCCGCCTGCGGGTCCAGACCGCGGCTCGGGTCTCCCCCGGCACCGGCATCTCGGCCATGCAGATGCTCACCGCCCTGCAGCAGGGCATCCTCGTCCCCTGGCACAAACAGCAGGTGGAGCGGACCAAAACCGCCTACAACCTGCTCCAGGCAGACCGCGGGGGGTTGGTCTTCCAACCAACCATCGGCCTCCATCCGCATGTGGCGGAAATCGATTTCATCTCCATGTACCCCAGCATCATGGAGCATTTCAACATCTCCCCCGAAACGGTGGGGGAAGGGGGACCGGAGGGCACCTACATCCCCGAGCTGGAAATGACTGTCGACCAGGAGCACCGCGGCCTGGTCCCGGACACCCTGCAGCCCCTGCTGAAAAAGCGGGTCAAGCTCAAACAGGAGCTGGCCCACCTCCACCCCAAGGACATGCGCTACCGGCCCTTCAAAGCCCGGGCCTCGGCGCACAAATGGCTCCTGGTGACCTGCTTCGGGTACCTGGGATACAAGAACGCCCGCTTTGGGCGCATCGAGGCCCATGAAGCGGTCACCGCTTACGGGCGGGAGGCCCTGCTGCGCGCCAAAGAAGCTGCGGAGGAATTGGGCTTCCGTGTCCTACACATGTATGTGGACGGCTTATGGGTTCAGAAGGAGGGAGCCCGGGAGGGGGAAGATTTCCAGCCCCTGCTGGATGAAATCCTGGAGCGCACCGGGCTGCCCATCAGTCTGGACGGCATCTACCGCTGGGTGGCCTTCCTGGGGTCGCGCCAGGACAAGCGGGTGCCGGTGGCCAATCGCTATTTCGGCGTCTACCAGAACGGGAAATTGAAAATGCGGGGGATTGAAACCCGGCGGCATGACACGCCGACCTGGATCGAAGAGGTCCAGCTCGAAATCCTCCACCGCCTGGCGGAGGCCCCCGGCGCGGACGCACTTCCCGACCAGCTGCCCGGGATCCACGCTCTGCTGCGTGAAAAACTGGGCCGCTTACGAGAAGGAAACGTGCCCCTCAAAGCACTGCTGGTCTCGCAGAAACTGAGCCGGGAGTTGGAGGAGTACAAAGTCCCTTCCCCCGCCGCCCGCGCTGCAGGGCAGCTGGCCGAGACCGGTGTGGAACTCACCCCCGGACAGCATGTACGCTTCCTCTATACGCGGGGAAAGCCCGGGGTATACGCCTGGGATTTGCCGGAGCGGCCGGATCCGGCCATCCTGGACACAGGACATTACGCTGAACTCCTGCTGCGTGCGGCCCATACCGTGCTCCGCCCGCTTGGTGTCGAGGAAGATACTCTGCGCTTGTGGACCTTCAGCAACGCCGGCTACGGCGCCCCACCCGGGGAGCTTCCAGGCTCCAGCACCCAGCTTTTCCCCCTCTTGGAGAACCCCCGTCGGGTTCTGCCCCGCCTACATGGCCGCGGGAAGGTTTCCGAGAACCGGTGAACCGGCCTGCAAATCTTTCACCTTTGAGCTGAATTTCATCAGCGGTCTACCTTGACAGTTTGCTCTTCTCTCAATATAATTTCCCAGCTAGATTGAAAGAACATAAACACATATTTGATGTGTTTCTAACGCAGGAGTGAATTTATGACCCCACTGCCCAAACAAAGAACATCGCGCGGACGAAAGAACCGCCGCCGCGCACACGATGCGCTAAAACCAAAAAATTTAGTCCAGTGCAGCAACTGTGGAGAAAAACGTCTCCCCCACCGCGTTTGCCCGAATTGTGGATTTTACCGGGGGCGTGAAGTGGTGGCAGAATAATCCCCGCCTCTGGCTGACAGATCACCCCAAAAAAACAGAAAAAGGACGGCCGTGTTGTCACGGCCTCCTGTAATTTAAAGGGACATTGGGTTATAATAAAATACGCTGTAAGGTTTGTCTGCCAACCGCATCAATTCAAAAAATCATCGGAGATCCTATGTCTGAAGCAGAGCGACCCCCCGGAAAAACCACCATTGCACCCGGCGTACTGGTGACCATCATCAAGGCAGCCGCTGTTCAAGTGGATGGAGTCAGCCGCCTGGCCCAGACGCCCAGTGGTGTTAACACGCTCTTTAACCGCAGTTTTGAGAAAGGTGTCCAGGTCCATGTGGAAGAAAACGGCCGGGTTCACGCTGATATCTATCTGATCCTCAATGGCGAAGTAAACCTCCGCGACACTGGGTTGAAGGTCCAAAAGGAAGCAGAACTTGCCATCTCGAAGATGGTCGGCCTGGAGGTTGGCTCTGTAAACGTTCACATTGAAAATGTTGACTTCCCCAATCATCCCCCCGATGAGGAATGAGCATCCATGAAAAATCGGACCAAAGCGCGGGCGATCGCCTTGCAAACTCTTTTCGAGTTAGATATCACCGATCATCCCCTTGGGACCGTTCTTAAAAACAGGATTGCTGATTCCAGCCTGGACGACGATCTCATCTATTTCATCCACGATATCGTACATGGCGTTTGGCCAAACACCTCCGAATTAGATCGCTTTATCGCGGAACACGCACCTGAATGGCCGCTTGACCAGGTTGCAGTCATCGATCGTAATATCCTGCGCATCGCGCTGTGGGAATTAGCCGTTAACAACAATACCCCCTTGAAAGTCGTTATCAACGAAGCTGTAGAATTAGCAAAAACATACGGCTCTGACAGCGCTTCCCGCTTTGTGAACGGCGTGTTAGGAAGCCTGGCGGAACGGCAGAATGAACTCAGACAATCCTTACAACACTTACAAATAAAGACCGCTGACGAACCAAAATGAACATCTTTGGTATTGGCCCTCTGGAAATTATTTTTGTCGTCTTAATAGGGATCCTGGTATTGGGTCCGGAAGAGATGGTCAAAACCGGACGTAAGTTGGGGAAATTTATTCACTCTATCGTCACGTCCCAGTGGTGGCAAAGCGTGCAGAGCGGCATGGATGAAGTTCAAAACCTGCCCTCGAAATGGATGCGGGAGGCTGAACTGGAAAAGTTCAACGAGCTCTACAATCTCGAAAACGAATATATTCCTCCCGGCGAGAGAGATGATCAGCAGCACTCATCCTCGAAGACAGCTTCCTCAGCTGCCCCACGCAGGGAAAGCGACACAGAAGAAACCCCTCACGACAGCGGTGATGAAAAAGAACCGTCAAGTTCATAAAACCGCTTTCCCACCCTTTTGAGAGAAACCGAAGACATCCGTTGGAAAAGGTTCCAACAGCTGGAACCTACCGACGTAGACTATATCCCGGATTGAACATACACATTTAAACACTGACGAGAAGATCAGGAATTTAAAAGCTCCTGTTTTTCTTATCTTCCTACAATCCCCAACAGAGATCCTGATGAAGGTGCTAATCCCATCCCGTGATCCTCACCTGTGCGAATTAAGGCGTGCAAACTGATCCATTCTAGTCTATAATCTTATCTAACCATTTTTATAATGAGAACATTATATTAACCGTGAAAAAGAAAAAACAGAACACATTGGGATCATTGGTAACAACTTTCAGCGTCCAGGCTTTCCGTTGGCGCCACTTTTTCTTGCTATTTATGCCTTTATGTCTGGTCGTCCTGGGAGTGGCAGGGATAGGATATTGGCGCGCCCTCTATGGCTATACGAATTTTGGCCCTGCCGCAGCTGTATCCTGGGGGCAGCCCTGGTTTTTTTCCGCTGCTTTCCTAACCTTACCTGTGCTGCTTTATGCCCTGCGCAGGCTTTACCGCGCCCACTTCTGGGTCAAGGTCCACACGGAAGGCATCATCATCCATCGACCTCCCAGCCGGAAAAGAGCCTTGCGCTGGGAAGAGATCTCTGGCATCTCCACATCTACCACAAAGAACTCCTTTCTGGGTTTGAAATCCGGGCCCCGTCATCGCCTGACCATTCACCCCTCACACGGCAAGCCCATTAAGCTCAACCACAAGCTTAACCACCTCAAAGATCTGATCACGATCCTCAAAAAACAGGTGTATCCCCGGCTCATGGAACCCTTGAAGAAGCGTTATCAGGAAAACAGGGATCTCCATTTTGGGGCTTTAACGGTATCCAAAAACTCCCTCTCCTACCAGGAAAAAGATATCCCCTGGTCATACATCCAATCGATCACGGCAGCGAACGGGAACCTGATCATCCAACTTTCACCTCAAAAGAAATTTGAGGTCCCCGCGGAGAAAATCCAAAATATGGAACTGCTTGTAAACTTGATCAAAAAAGAGGTGCGATCATGACACCCGCAGGAAACAAACCAAAGGGGAAAGTGTTTCTTCTCCTGATCACCCTCAGCCTTCTGATTAGCGCCTGCACCACTCCGGGATTGGTGGAACAGTATATACCCCAAAAGAAATCCGCGGCTGATATACATCCCACGGTAGAGATCACGTTTTTCGTCAATTTACCCCCCGATACACCCATCGATGACACCATTTATCTGAGCACACTTGACGAGGTGACAGGATTGGGGGTAAACCCAAAGGCCTATCCTCTGGAAAACGCTCCTGAGGAACCCAACTCCCGGGAAGGTTTGACCTACAAGACGACATTGGTTGTTCCCCAAGGCTCCCTGATTAAGTACCGTTACACTAGGCAAGATCCATACTCCGTAATTGAGCATACCGATACCGGTGAACAAGTCCGTTACCGTTTGCTGCACGCCCAAAACCCCGCTGAGGTGCATGACGTAGTCTACCAGTGGTCCGACACAACCTATGCAGGCCCCGAACCGGGGCGCATTTCCGGCACCATTGTCGATCAAAAAACAGGGCAACCCCTGCCCGGAGTGCTAGTTACCGCTGGCGGGGTCCAGGCCCATACAACCGCGAATGGTTCTTTCTTGCTTTCGGGGCTCCCCCCAGGCGTCCACAATTTGGTCGCGTACGCTTTAGACGGCAGTTACCAAATCGGACAACAAGGCGCCCAGGTCGCTTCCCAGGCAAACACCGAAGCCATCCTGGAACTCACCCCCCGTGAACACGTGGATACCACCTTCGTGGTCGAAGTTCCTCGCGGCACCCCCAAAGGGAGCGTTCGGCTCGCAGGTAACCTATACCAACTCGGGAACACATTCGGGAATTTCACAGGGGGGATGAACACACTCCCCGCTCGCATGCCAACCTTGACCCAGATCGATGAAACCCATTACGGGATCATCCTCTCCCTTCCTGTGGGGGCGGAAATTCGATATAAATACACATTGGGAGATGGATTTTGGAACGCTGAACATAAGGAAAATGGCGAATTCCGGGTGCGGCGTTTCCTGGTGCCTGAGGAACCTGTCCAGCGAGAGGACACCGTCTTTTCCTGGACCGCAGGAGAAAAAGGTCCGATCACATTTGACCTGACAACCCCATCCCACACCCCGGCTGAGGAAGAAATTCACATTCAGTTTAACCCCTTTGGTTGGACTACCCCCCTTCCCATGTTGAAAGCGGGGCCCAATCATTGGGTTTATATCCTTTACAGCCCCTTGAACATCATCTCTGATCTGCAGTACCGCTACTGCCGGGGAGGTGAATGCGGGATCGCAGATGACGCGGAAACTATGGGTGCCTCCGCATCAGGCAGGGAAGTGACCATTTCCAATGAACAGGTCTTCCAAAAAGATCAGGTGAGAGAATGGGCCTGGCTGGAAAAGGATCTTTCCACCCCTTCCCTTACATCTGTTTCCCCGGATGCCCAAAAGGGTGAATTTATGACAGGTCTGGAATTGATGCCCGGGCACACCCCGGCCCAGACGGATCAACTCCTGGATGTCATGAAGGGAGTCAAGACCCTTAACACACGCTGGATCCTAATCACTCCAACCTGGAGTTTCACACACCAAAAACCCCCGGTCCTGGAACCCAGAGCCAATCAGGATTGGTTGTGGCTGGAGTTAGAAACCGCCATTAACACTGCCAAATCGCAGGGTTTAAAAGTAGCTTTATATCCTCACCCCCACTTTCCTTCCACAGCGGAGGATTGGTGGTTGACTGCACCGAGGGATTTCAGTTGGTGGAACAGCTGGTTTGATCAATACCGCCGTTTCGCCCTGCACTTTGCTGATGCAGCGGAAAACCAAAACATCGATATGCTAATCCTCGGCGGGGAATGGTTAGGTCCTACCCTGCCAGGCGGCAGGCTGAAAAATGGGAATTTGTCCGGTGTACCCGCGGACGCTGACCTGCGGTGGGAAAAGCTGTTGATAGACGTCCAGGAACGGTATCAGGGGACCACAGCCTGGGCCATGTCGCTCCCCAGCAATAAAACAAAACCCCGTTATATAGAACAAGTTGATCAAGTTCATCTGGCGTGGTCACCTCCCCTGACGGGCGATGCTCCAGCTTCTCTGGAAGAGAAGACCGCTGCAGCCAAAGAGGCGCTTGTAGAAAATGTGTACCCTTTCTGGGAAACGTGGATTAAACCGGGAAATAAGAATTTGGTCCTGAGTGTGGCATATCCCTCAGTAGAAGGAGGAACCAGGCAGTGTTTGGAGGTGGAAGGAGACACCTGCCTTCCTCCCAGCTCTCTTAACAAACCTGCGCCCTACCTGCCTGACTTATCCACAAATTTTCAGATACAAACGCATGCTTACCAGGCCAACCTGGTCGCAATCAGTGACCAGGAATGGATATCTGGACTCATCTCCCGGGGATACTACGCCCCTGTGGTCCTTCATGACGCATCGATCTCCATCCACGGCAAACCGGCTGCCGAGGTTATCAAGAGTTGGTTTGAAGCTCTCAACCCCTGAGACCGCTCCAGGGATAATTTTATATAAGTCCATATTAAATGTATGACTAAAAAAAGAGAAATGACCGCCGGAGGAGAATAAGCAATATTAACAGTATATATAAATGCCCCATAAGCACTTGAAAGACCTGGTGCTGTGCTATAATCAAAATGCAGTCAAAAAAGCCCATCCAAAAAACAAATGGATGGGTTTTAATAGTCCGTACGAACGGTGCCGGTAGATAAGTAAAGGTTGGATAGAAAATAAGAGTATGAGTAAACAGAAAACAATTGAAGCAACCCAAGAAAACGGATCTCCTTTATCCCACCTCCTGCAGTTAGGAAGGGAGAAAGGCTATGTAACCCTGGATGACATCTCTGAGGTATACCCAAAAGCGGAAAAGAAAGTGGATCAGCTTGAAGAAGCTTTCGCCGCGCTGCTCAGCGCTGATATCCCTTATGTGGAGAACGAAGAAGAAGCTGAAGAGATGTTTGAGGGGGAAGATAAAGACGATGAATATCTGGAAGATAAAGATGCCCTAGAGGAGGAAGATCCTCTCGCCAACATCAGCACAAAAGATACGGTTGGTCTCTACATTAAACAAGCCGGAAAGGTCCCCCTCTTGACCCGTGAGGAAGAACAGGAGCTCACGAAGAAAATTAATGCCGGGAGGAGAGCCCAAAAAAGAATGGCGGAGGAAGAACTCACCCTGGAAGAGCGCCAAGAGTTGAGCAAGATCGTTGATAAAGGGTGGGAAGCCTTTGAACATTTGATCAAAGCCAACTCCCGTTTGGTGATCAGCATCGCCAAAAAATACGTCGGCCGGGGCGTTTCCTTCCTCGATCTGATCCAGGAAGGCAACATCGGCATGATGCGAGCCGCTCTCAAATTCGAACGGGAGCGCGGATATAAATTCAGCACCTATGCCACGTGGTGGATTCGGCAGGCGATCACCCGGGCCATTGCAGATCAAGGACGAACGATCCGTGTCCCCGTTCACATGGGAGACAAGATCAACAAGATGATCCGCATGCAGCATCAACTCAAGCAGGACCTGAACCGGGATCCGACCCAGGAAGAGATGGCGGAGGCCCTGAACGTCAGCCCGGAGGACATCCGCGACATGATGAAGCACGCCCGTCGACCTTTGTCGCTGGAGATGCCCACGGGGAAAGAGGACGATGCTTTCTTAGGCGATTTCATCCCTGACAAAGACATCACCCCACCCGATGAGGAGGCCACCAGCATCCTGCTCCGGGAACACCTTCAGGAGGCGCTGTCCGAACTACCTCCCCGCGAGACGCGGATCTTAGAAATGCGCTATGGACTGGTAGACGGACGTACGCTGACATTAAATGAGGTGGGGAAGAAGATGGGCGTCACCCGAGAGCGCATCCGTCAGATAGAGGCTCAAGCCTTACGGCGGCTGCGGAACCCCCGCATTCAGGATAAACTAGAATCCTACCTGGATTGACAAAAAACTATATTAAATAACAAAGCGGAACAGGAAAACCTGTTCCGCTTTTTCTTGTTTTTCATGGTCTCACTTTTCAGCTTTCAAGATCAAATCTCCCCACGTGGTGGGGTCACTGAAGTACCTTGTGCTCACATTGGAAACCATGGACTGCTGGAGGGCTTCTCCGGCTGCGTCATTGTCGGAAAGAGAGAGCGCGAAGCCAAACTTATCCCCTACCTGGGGTGTGACCTCAAACAGCGACCAGGGTAAAGCCATCTCCATGATATAACCCTGTCCTGTTTTAACTGCCTCAGCTTGTACAGCACACGTGCTCCCCCTCTTGCTTAAAGGGTACCAAATGTAACACTCCGGGCTATTGGGGTTCCCTTTCCCGGGTGAGATACCGATCTGGTAATCATCCCAATTCATGGACGCCAAGTAATAATCGTATGCTGTATGGGTGTCCAAAAGGATCTCAAAACTATCCCCTTTATAAATATTTTGCTTATCAGCTATCTGGACGTATTTGTCATCTGTGACCCGGATGTTGATGTACAGATACTCTTCATCCCAGCC
>JAGXKM010000197.1 GCA_018335275.1 Anaerolineales bacterium
GCTGGTTGAAAGAAGGTGGGATGTACATCGAGGGGGATTACATCGTCTCCGGAGTGGAAGAACAGGAGGGACTTGAAGCCTACGAACGCCTGATGAGGAGGTTGAAGAATGCAGCGCCGGGCTTGTATCACATCGACGTCCCTTTATCCATCAAATCCCAGTATGACCTCCTAACCGAGGCTGGGTTTGGAAGCGTGGAAACGATCTGGAAGAAAGATCAAGCCGCCGTGTTGGTGGCAAGAAAATAAATGGGTCATGACTGAATCAGGCAGTCCCTATAGCTCCACCTATACCTTTGACCAGATTTAAATCCCCCAAAACGTGTAGTCCCAAACCCCCCACATCGGCGATGAAGGCAAGGGAGATATCCCCTAAGATGAACACCAGATCGGGTCCATGCAGCACATTCACAAACATTTTCCGGACCGTCTTTTTTGTCAATAGAAAAGACCTTGTCAAAAAAAAGTTTCGGTCTTCAGTATGAAAACACATTTAATTTTGGCAGCCATGCTCATAGTCATGGAAACGATCAGTGGGATGGCTGTCTCTAGGAAAGTAAAGGAGAAAAAAATGCGTTCAGTAAAACGAAAACGTAACCAAATCACGCTTCCATTGAGCATGGTCATGATATTTTTGCTCATCCCATTCCTGATGGCAGGCTGCAGTTCCCTAAGCCAGGAACGGGTTACCCCAACAGCGGCTCCTCGTCATCCATTTTCCGCGCGATCGGAAAGCGAGGGAGGAGCGGTGGTCTTCTGGAGCGGATACTCGGACGGCTACCAGGCTGGAGAGCAAACGACGTTTGACCTCACCATCAAGAACAACACGGATCAGGTCTGGCAGGGACGATACTGCCTGCAGCTCTTGGCCCGGGAGTCAGCCACGGTGCTCAAAACCCTAGCACAAAAGGAAATCAACCTCGAACCCGGGATGGGGTTTTCCGATGAATTCACCGTGCAGATGCCGGAGACTCTGGACCCGGGAGCGTACGGCCTTTCCATGGCAGTGCGCCGTCCGGAGGGACCAATGGTGGACCTTATCCCCATTCAGGTCGGAGGCAGTAATGAGGTGCGGAAAACCACGTCACAGGAAGACATGAACGCTTCTCTGGATGCCTGCCCGCCCGTGGAACGCGAGGGCGCAGCGGAACAAGTCGAGCAGGCCAAATCTGATCTGGCCGAGCGTCTGAAGGTGGACCCCAGCCAGATCAGCGTTGAAAACGTCGAAGCCACAGATTTTTCAGATGCCAGCTTAGGTGTTCCGGAATCAGGAAAATCATTCGCCCAGGTGGTCACCCCGGGTTATATCATTATGCTCAAAGTTGACGGGCAGACCTATCGCTACCACGCCAGCGAAGCCCGAGTGGTTTTTGTCCCCGAGGAAACCGTGCCCACCCCTTCTGCAACGACACCAGAGGACGCCGGCACTATCGACATCCCAGAGCAGGGGACGATTACCACACTTCCCCTGCATGTATTGGCCCACACAGAACAACCCGGCCAGGAAGTGAAACTTGTCTTGCGCTGGGAAGACGGCACCCAACTGTCCAAGAGTTTGACAACCCTGGAGGGGCCCAAAGGACAAGGGTTCATCGTGGACAGCCTCGACTGGGAAACGGAGAGTCAACCGCCTCAGCCGGAAACGGATCAGGCGATCCTGTCGGTTGAGAACAGCAAAGGGGCGGTGCTGGACGAACAGCCCTTGACTGTCCTCCATGCCGATGACTCTCAAACCCGGCTCATCGACCTGTACTGGGTTGTTGGAGAAACCCTGGAGACTGAACAGCGGCGGGTTCTCGACACAGGAGGCATTGAAGCTGCCACTGTGAAAGAGCTGCTCTGGGGTCCCCCACCTCGCAATCTGGCTGGTTTCCTTACAGCCCTCCCAACTCCAAATGAGGTCCTTGATTATCCCGGACGCGCTGCAGATTGGGGTGTACGGGTGGAACTGCTGGGGTTGACCATAGACGGCGGCACAGCGACTGTTAACTTCTCCCAGGAGTTGAAAGCTTACGGAGGCGGTTCAGCGCGGGTCCAAACCATCCGCGAGCAGATCACGCGCACGCTGACCCAGTTTCCCTCCGTGGATGAGGTGATCATCTCGGTGGCCGGCGAAACGGAGGGCGTGCTACAGCCCTGAACACCAGGAAAGAATCCTCAATGAAGCCCGAGGAGATTCCTTGAGGCGGTAAAACGAAGAGACTGGAGGATGTGATAGATCCACATTGGCCCGCACGCTGAAACAAGAAATAAACCTGCAACACCCAGCACCAACCCCCCGGACAAGCACGCCGGGAGGTTGGTGGTTTTAAACAGAACCACATCCGAAAACAAAAAGGTTTCAACAAATTTTTGCCGCGGAAGCTTGCATGAAGTTGAATCCTGTTCCGAATTCATGTCATTGACTATAAGTGGTCGCGGTGTTTTTCCTACAAGATCTTACCCACCTTCTTGTCCAGATCGAGCCTAGTGGGTAGAATAAGGTACTCAAGCATAGGAGGATCCATGACCAAACACACCGCCATCATCACTGACAGCACCTGCGATCTACCCCAGGATAAGCTCGAAAAACACCAGGTTCTGATCGTCCCCCTGACCATCATCTGGGGCCAGGAAATTCCCTC
>JAGXKM010000076.1:0-7062 GCA_018335275.1 Anaerolineales bacterium
AAGGAAGGTAAGCTTATGATGCGTTTCGATCGTTTTACGGAACGAGCACAAGAGGCTGCCCAGCGTGCCGCGGAGGTCATTCAGCGGTATGGGCACAATCAAATTGATACTGAACATATCCTTTTGGCTCTCATTGAACAGAAGGAAGGAGCCATTTCCCAGATTCTGGATCAGCTCAATGTGAGTGGGGCTGAATTGATTGATCGTTTGGATTACATTCTGAAAAACACCCAAAAAGCGAGCATTTTCGGGAGCAGAGGGGCGGGTCAGGTATTTATCACACCCCGGGTGAAAAGGATTGTGGATGTCGCTAACCAAGAGGCGAACCGGTTGAAAGATGAATTCATCTCCACGGAACATCTTTTCCTGGCCATCCTGCATGAAAAAAACACGCCAGCAGCTCGTTTGTTGGAAGGGGAGGGGGCGACGAAAGAGCGGGTTTATGATGCTATCAATGAAATCCGAGGCGGAAAAAGGGTCACGGATCCCAAAGCGGAAAGCCGTTATCAGGCCCTGGAAAAATTTTCGCGGGACATGACCAAGTTAGCACGGGAGGGAAAATTGGATCCCGTGATCGGTCGCGATGTGGAAATACTGCGGGTTATCCAGATCCTTTCCCGACGCACTAAAAACAACCCGGTGTTAATCGGGGAAGCCGGGGTGGGGAAAACCGCCATTGTAGAAGGATTAGCGCAGAAAATCGCTTCCAACGATGTCCCCGAAATTTTAGCCGGCAAGAAGGTGGTTTCCCTGGATATGGGTTCCATGATCGCTGGTTCGCGCTACAGGGGTGAGTTTGAAGAGCGCCTGAAGGCAGCCATTGATGATGTGAAAGAAGCGGAAGGGGAAGTTATTCTCTTTATTGATGAATTGCACACTGTGGTTGGCGCTGGAGCGGCTCAGGGTGCGATGGACGCTTCTAACATGCTCAAACCGGCACTGGCGCGGGGAGAGCTGCAGTGTGTGGGGGCCACCACCCTGGATGAATATCACAAGTACATTGAAAAAGACAGCGCGCTGGAGCGCCGATTTGCCCCCGTATTTGTGGAAGAGCCCTCGGTTGAGGAAACGATTGAAATGTTGGAAGGGCTGCGGGACAGGTACGAAGCTCACCACAAAGTGCGCTTTTCAGAGGAGGCTTTGTTGGCTGCAGCTAACCTGGCGGACCGTTATGTCTCTGACCGTTTTCTGCCAGATAAGGCCATCGATCTCATGGATGAAGCGGCGGCGAAACTCCGTGTGGCTTTATACTCATTACCTTCTGAATTGAAAGAAATGCAATCCCAAATCATGCACCTAAAAAATGAGGAGGAGGTTGCGGGTCAGGAGCGGGATTACGAGCGCGCGGCGACCATGCAAACCCAACGCTTACGGCTGGAAAACGAATTCGTTGAAAAACGGGACCAGTGGGAAGCAGAGCATGAATTGGACGAAGTGGTGGATGAGAATGATGTGGCGGAAGTCGTTTCGCAGTGGACTGGCATCCCCATGACCCAGATGTTGGAAAAGGAGGCTGAGAAACTCCTCCACATGGAAGAGCGCATCCACGAGCGAATTGTGGGCCAGGATGATGCCATCACCGTGATTTCTGACGCTATCCGCAGGGCCAGATCTGGACTGAAAGATCCGAAACGTCCCATAGGCTCGTTCATATTTATTGGACCTTCGGGTGTTGGCAAGACCGAACTGGCGAAAGCTTTGGCGGAATTCCTGTTTGATGATGAGGATGCTCTTCTGCGCTTGGATATGAGTGAATACCGGGAGCAGCACACCGCTTCCCGTTTGTTTGGAGCGCCTCCTGGATATGTTGGATATGAAGAGGGAGGACAATTGACGGAAGCAGTCCGCAGGCGTCCCTACCGCGTGGTGCTGTTTGACGAAATTGAAAAAGCCCACCCTGAAGTCTGGAACGCCCTGTTGCAGATTCTGGATGAGGGCAGGCTCACGGACGGTCAGGGGCATGTGGTTGACTTCCGGAATACAGTTTTAATCATGACCAGCAATCTGGGGACAGAGTTTGTAAGCAGGTCAGGCAGTTTAGGATTCTTAAATGGGGGAGGGCAAGACGGGAAAAGGGAAGAACAGGCAAAGATCGAAAAGGCCCTGAAGGATAATTTCCGGCCGGAATTCCTGAACAGGATTGACGAAATTATCACGTTCTCCCCGCTGAGCAGAGAGCAGATGGTGGAGATTGTGGATTTGCAGATGGCTGAAGTGGAGAAGCGGCTTCGGGAGAATGGACTGGAAGTGGAATTAACCCCGGAAGCAAGGGAGTGGTTGGCTGAGAAAGGATATAATCCTGATTTTGGTGCCCGCCCTTTGACGCGGATCCTACAGAAATATCTGGAGAGCCCCCTCTCGAAAAAACTCCTCAGAGGTGAATTCAAGAAAGGGGATGTAGTGATCGTTGATGTGAATGAGGAAGATGAGGAAGGGTTGAGCTTCTCTCACGCCGATGAGGGCTGAGTTCACAGAGAAATTAATGAGGAATTGATCAAGTTTGGTGAGGGATTGTCCCTCACCAATTTTTTTTAGATAAGAAGTGGGTGTGTTTTCTCCATGTTGTCATAAAGGGGGTTTTAGGCTACACTCAATACACATGTGATCATCGAATACCGGGAATGCAAATATGCTATTTAATAACGCTGTTTACATCGGGATTGATCCGACTGCAGGTGAACGTCCTATGACGTATGCTGCCATCGATCACGACTTAAAATTGCTGGCGTTGTCGAAAGGGGATATGAACGCTGTCTTGGCTTACTCAGGGGGACAAAAGGCGGCTTTTGTAGGCATTAACGGTCCCCGGCGTCCCAATCAAAAATTGATGCGTTCTGAAGAATTCCGGCAGGAACTCAATCCACAGCCAAACCCGGGACGGTGGACGAGTTTTCGGGCAGCTGAATATTATCTCTTCCAGAAGAATATCCGTATCCCGGGAACAGCAGCTGAGGAGGGTGATTGCCCCACATGGATGCAAGTTTCTTTTAAGCTTTTCAAGCGTTTGAAGGAATTTGGGTATCAGGAATTCCCCTCTGAGGGATCTAAACAACAAACCCTGGAAGTTTATCCTCATGCTTCTTTCACGGTGCTTTTAGAGCGGATCCCATTTTCTAAAAGCAGCCTAGAAGGTCGTCTGCAGCGTCAGTTGGTGCTGCACTCTCTGGCGATGGATGTGCCGGACCCCATGAGGATATTTGAAGAAATCACGCGGTACCGTATTTTGCAGGGGGTGCTGCCGCTGAATCGCTTGCATTCGGTGGAGGAATTGGATGCGTTGGTAGCTGCTTATACGGCGTGGATGGCTGCAAAAGAAGAAGAAGCGGTTACCAGAATGGGTGATCGCAAGGAGGGCGAAATTATCCTCCCCGTAGGCGACCTGGCGGATACGTATCGATGAAGCGGACCCATGCTGTTGAAAAAAGATTTTTTATTTCTTTCCGTTGACCGGGGCTTCCTAATCAATGGTCCCCTTGCCTACCTTCCCTGACCTGGCCGCAAGGATATGTAAATGCGAAACCACAATGTGAAATTTATTATGAATCCTACCGCAAATATGGGGAAGGCTTGGCGTCTGGCTGCAGATTTGCGTCCGGTGATGGATGAATATGGCGGGGCGGATTGGGCGGGGTCGGTGTTTCCCACCCATGCAGTTGAACTAGCCCGGCAGGCGGTTCATGAGGGGTATGAAATGATCATTGCAGGGGGAGGTGATGGGACGGTTCATGAAATTATCAATGGCCTGATGCAATTCCCGATCGAGGATCGCCCTAAATTAGGCGTGGTACCCTTGGGTTCCGGGAACGATTTTGCGCATGGCATTGGCATGCCGGAAGAGCCTTGGGAGGCTTTACGCCAAATATTTACCGGTACGCCAAGGAAAATTGATCTTGGTTACGTAGAGGATGACCGGGGCCGTCAAGAATTTTGGCAAAACACGGTGGGAATTGGCTTTGACGCCATCGTTACGATTTATTCCCATAATTTACCTCTGGTGAGAGGGTTTTTAATGTATTTGATTGCGGTTATGAAAACCGTATTCTTGAACCATCAACCCCTGAATGTAAATGTAACTGTGGATGGGGAGCATGACTGGGAAGACCAGTTGTTAATGTTGACCCTATGCAACGGTCCGCGCGAGGGTGGTGGGTTTAAAATTTCGCCGGATTCTATGATGGATGATGGCCGCTTTGAATATGTGGCTGTTAAAAGCGTTTCGCGCCCGATGATGCTGCGGTTAATACCGGAATTCATGCGTGGGGCACATCTCCGCTTTCCGCAAATATCCCTGCATCCGTTTCGTCAGTTGGAAATCAAATCTGACCAGTCCATGTACATTCATATGGATGGGGAGATTTTTTCAGGGTTTTCATCCGATTTGCGATACTTAAAAGTGGAGCATTACCCGAAAGCCATCCAAATTGTCGCCTGACCTCAATCGATGTTATGCCTGATTTAAAACACAGTTTACAGGGTGCTGATCTCATGCACCTGAAACATATCGCTGATAAGTGGGGACTTACCCTGGATGCGCCCGATGTGCGGCACGGCGTACCGCTTTTAGTGGAAAAAATGACTCAGCCTGAACTGGTGGAGGAGATGGTCTCTGCGCTGCCAGCGGAGACTTTGGACGCTTTAAAGTGGTTGGGAGATCAAAATGGGCGGGCCCCCTGGGATTTGTTTACCCGCCGCTTTGGGGAAGTCAGAGAGATGGGAACTGGGAAACGCGATCGAGAACGCCCGGATCTAGATCCCATTTCTCCTGCGGAAGTTCTCTGGTATCGTGCGTTCTTGGGGCGGGGTTTTTTTGATTCTGAAACCGGTCCAAAGGAATTCGCTTACGTGCCTGATGATCTGAAAGAATTCTTGCCCGAATCGGTCTTTCCAGCTCATCAGGGAGAGAAAACATCGAATCAAGTATTGATCGCCAGGAAGGCAACTCCCGAAGAGCGGAAGGAAAAATTATCTGCCTCTATTGAGTTGATCCAGCATACCTGCACTGTACTCGCGGCTCTTCGCATGGGTGTGGACCCCGGGATTCATTTGCCGGACGTCACAGAAGGAGAACGCCAATTCTACACACAACTTCTGCAAACCATGGACTTGTTAAATTCGAAAGGCATTCCGCAACCGGAACACATCCGCGATTTTTTTGACCTGCCTAGAGATCAGGGGTGGTTGGATCTGTGGAAGGCCTGGCGGTACAGTTCGACTCACAATGATTTGAATCTCACGCCAGGATTAAGCCCTGAGGGAACATGGGATTATAAACCCCTCAATGTCCGGAACTCTGTTCTCGAATTGATTTCTCAACTACCCGGGAATACGTGGTTGAGTTTATCTTCCTTTGTGACCCGCATGAGGCAGGAGCATTCCAATTTTCTTAGGTCCGCAGGGGAGTTTGATTCCTGGTATATAAAGGATGATGAGACAGAAGATTTCTTACGAGGGTTTGAACACTGGGATGAAGTGGAAGGCGCTCTTCTCCGTTACCTGATCACAGGCCCACTTCACTGGTTGGGGGTGATGGACCTGGCTGCTGCAAATCAAGTTCCCGGCCAGCCTTGGACCGCCTTCCGGATCTGCAGCCGCGGTCGGGCCTTATTGGCAGATCAGGCCCCTGATATACACCAGCGTGAACCAGATCCGGTTCACGTTCGCTCCAAAGGTTGGATCAGGGTCTCGAAAGGGGTGCAGAGAAAAGTACGCTACCAGCTGGCCCGGTTTTGTGATTGGCTGCCCATGAAGAGGGATTCCTATATGTACTCCCTGAGCCCCAGATCTTTGCAAGAGGCGAAAGGACAGGATTTAGAGATTGGACATTTATTGGCCTTACTGGAAAACCACGCTGAAGTCGTGCCGCCGAACCTGGTAAAAGCTTTGCAGCGCTGGGATCAGGAAGGGAATCAAGCTTCTATGGAGCAAGAAACGGTGCTTCGCGTTCGGTCTCCTGCCATGTTGAAGGCCCTGAAAGGTTCCCGCGCAGAGCGGTACTTGCGGGAAACGCTTGGTCCGACAGCGGTGATCATCCAAGAGGGAAGTGAACCGAGGATCAAGGAAGCCTTCCTGGAAATGGGATTCTTGGTGGAAGGTGTGAAAGGCGGAGAAACGGAGAAAATCGCTGCAGAGAACGGTGAGTGAGAAGTTAACTTGGCTTCCAGACCTGGTAATATCCAAGGTTGCCTTCCTTACCGTCGGAATAAAAATCGCCTTCAACTTGAAACCTGCTCTTTTCAGCCAACGCCGCCAACTCCGAGGGGGTGAAATGATGCACGTACCGCAGTCCGTAACCTCCCCGTCGCCAATCCATGAGGTAGTCACCTTCTTCCACATCTTTCTCCCGAAGGCCCACTTTCTCCCAGGGCTGAACCCGCTTTTTGAGCCGGGGACTGTTTAAGAACTGCCAATTGGAAAGGTAGAAAACCCCATCTGGCTTGATGCGGGGGCGAATTTCCCGCAGCGTATGCAGTCGGAGGGTCTGGGATGGGATGTGATGTAGGGTGGCGAAGGCGAAGATCGTATCAAACGGAGGAGGGGGAAGGGATTTCCCCCAATCATCCTCGGTGAGATCCAATTCAAGAAAACGGGCAGCGAAGTCATCGGGCAGGTTTTCTCGAGCATGGGCCAACAGGTCGCTGCTGAAGTCAGTCCCTAGATATGAACACGCTATATCCCTCTGGGCTAAGGCCCGGGCCAATTTCCCGTTTCCGCATCCGAGGTCTAGGATCCGGATCTGGGAGTCGAGTTGATCCAGGATCCGGTCTACCCCTGGTTGGAGCCTCTGTCGGGTTTCTGAGAACTCCCCGGAGAACGTTTGGTAAAATTGATGATTGAGTTCGATCAGGTATTGGGTTACCTTGTCGTCCATATATTCATTATAGGTTGAATTGACAGACTTGGGCAGCGCTGTTTGTGAGAGACATTTACCTCTGGTAGTGATGGGAATTGAGATGAGTAAACAAAAAGATGGTTGGATGGAAGAAAACCGTGAACACAGCTCAGAGGAGCTGGCCTTAGCGCGGGAAACGCTGGAAGATATTGTCCGGGGTGAGGAAGTCTTTG
>JAGXKM010000076.1:7601-9331 GCA_018335275.1 Anaerolineales bacterium
GATTATATTTCTCCCCGGGAGATGAAAAAAATGCGCAGTTTGGGGGTGACCAAGGTCCAGATGGGCGTGCAAAATCTCGATGATCGGATTGGAGCGCTCAACAAACGGGGTCATACCCGGGAGGAAACCATCCAGGGAGTGGCATGGCTGCGGGCTGCCGGGTTCAAAATTGTACTCCATTGGATGCCCAATTTACTGGGAGCGACCCTGGAGTCCGATAAAGAAGATTTTGCCCGCTTGTGGAAGTATTTGGCTCCTGATGAATTGAAGATTTATCCTACGCAGCTCTTAGAGGGTACGGAGCTTTATGAGTACTGGAAGCGCGGGGAGTATGAACCTTACACAACGCAGGAACTTATTGAACTCATCGCTGATGTAAAACCAAGCATCCCCCGTTATTGCCGGGTAAATCGTATCGTGCGTGACATCCCCTCTACGAACGTCGTGGCTGGAAATAAGACGCCGAGTTTGCGTCAGAACATCCAGAGGGAGCTGAAGAGACGCGGCGAAAGGTGCCTGTGCATCCGGTGCCGGGAAGTGAGGGGAAAAGATGTTGAAGTGGAGGATCTCACCGTGGATGATTTAACCTACACCATCCACGGCAGTGAAGAGCATTTCCTTTCTTTCAATACGCCGGATGATGAGCTCGCGGGTTTCCTACGGCTGTCATTGCCCGGGGAGGATATTTTGGATCCGGGGATGGATGACCTCAAAGATGCCGCTGTCATCCGTGAGGTTCACGTCTATGGTCCTTCTTTGCAGGTGGGACGGGAAAGGGAAGGCGCGGCACAGCATGCAGGGCTGGGCACATCATTATTGGAATGGTCTGAGCAAATCGCCCGGGAACGCGGGTATCAGAAAATCGCTGTGATATCTGCAATTGGCACCCGGAAGTATTACTTGGAACGCGGGTTTAAACGAGGAAAATATTATCTGGTGAAAGAGCTTTAGACAAAGGGGTTTTTAGGCTCGTAAAGGTTAATATTCAATTTCGCTGATGGGATTGAGCCTTTCAAAATTATGTTTCGCTTTGATCCAACGCACGCTGCCTGTCATGCCTCTGATCACCAGACTATGCGTCTCTGCCCCATGCGGTATGTACCGGACCCCCTCCAATAATTCACCATCTGTAATGCCGGTGGCGGCGAAGAAGACATCATCAGAAGAGACCAGGTCATCCATAGTGATCACTTTTTCGAAGTTATATCCTAATTGCTCTCCCCTTTTCTTTTCTTCCTCAGATCGGGCATAAAGTTTCCCCTGTAGTTCCCCTCCCATGGCGCGGATTGCACAGGCAGCTAATACACCTTCGGGGGTGCCTCCAATACCCAACAAGGCATCGATCCCTGATTCCGGGAGGCAGGTCATCAACGCACCTGCCACATCCCCATCCGGGATAAGACGGATCCGGGCGCCAACCGATCTGACTTCCTTGATGAGCTCTTCGTGACGGGGTCGGCTGAGGATGACGACAGTCACATCCTTGATGTTTTTGTCTTCGGATTTGGCAATTACTTTCAGGTTTTCAGCGATCGGCGCTTCGATGTCAATCAGCCCTTTGGCCGGGGGGCCCACGGCAATTTTATCCATATACACGAAGGGACCGGGGTCGAACATGGTTTCTCTTGGGGAGGTGGCGACCGTGGCGATGGAGTTCAGAAAACCATTCGCCAGGGGTCGAGTGCCATCGATGGGATCAACAGCGATATCCACAGCGGGGGATTCTCCTG
>JAGXKM010000077.1 GCA_018335275.1 Anaerolineales bacterium
GTAGTAAAAGAACCGACAGCCACGCCAGCTAAGATCAATGTTGTCAACGGCACCATTTTACCTACCCTGGCCAGGCTGTAGACGATAATGACTGTGCCCAAGGCCCCTAAAAATGCGCCGGCTGGAATCAGAAATTGTCCCATCCAGGGCAAAGCCATAAAAAACACAGCCCCTAAACCCGCTCCGGATGCGACCCCAATCAAATACGGATCCGCTAGCGGATTCCGGAATAAACCCTGATATGTGGCGCCGCTGCCGGCCAAGGCCGCACCGGTCAAAGCCACCAAAATCGCATGCGGCAAACGGATTTCTACCAGGATGGTTTCAAAATACTCAGGCCAGGTTTCCGTAAACCCCAAAGAAAGGAAACGATTTGCGGCTATGCGCAGCGCTGTCCCTGGGGGGATGAAAACCGCCCCCAGGGCAACGCTGAACACAAAGGCCAAAACAAGCAAGCAGAGCGTCAGGAGGTATGGCCTTTTCAACATAGGATTATTTCTCAAATACGTCAGGATGGATCATCTTTGCCACTTCCTCAAAGCCCTGCACGAGTCGGGGCCCTGGCAAGCTGATCAAATCGTCATTGATCGGCAGCACCTTACCTTCCTGAACTGCGCTAAGCTGACCCCAGCCCGGCCGCTCAGCTACAGATTCCACCGTCACCCCATATTGGGCATCCCCGAGGATGATGTAATCCGGATCTTGAGCGATGATCTCTTCGGAGCTGATCGGGACATAACTTCCTTCTAATGCATCCCCCAGATTTTTTCCTCCCGCTTTGGAGATCACATAGGAGATAAACGTACCCTCCCCAACGGTATAGGGGTTGGAAGGATCCGTGGCATCCAGCTCATAAAAAACCAGGGGAGTCTCCTCCACACCAGCTACTTTCTCTTCGACTGACTTGACCCGTTCTTTCAAAGAAGCGACCAGATCCTCCGCTTCCCCCTCTTTTCCGACCAACTGCGAGAGCGCAACCAGATTCTGGAACAAACCCGGGAAATCCTGGGGGTTTTGCTGCCAAAATACGTTCAACCCCAGATCACGCATTTCCTGCACCTGTTCTGGAGAAATGATTTGAGCTGCGACGATGAGGTCCGGCTCCAAGGAGACGATCTTTTCCATTGGCAACCCTTCCCAAATAGCTCCAATGTTTTCGATCTCGTTTGCCTCTTCAGGATAGGTGGAGTTGGACTCCCTGGCAACGATGCGGGCCCCTGCTCCCAGGGCGAACAGGCTTTCTGTCATGGACGGAGACAGCGATATGATCTTTTGAGCGGGTTCCTGGAGAGTAATCTGATTTCCAAGATCATCGGTAAGCACGATGGGCTCTTGTGTGGGTTCGGGTGTAGCTGTTGGTTCTTCCGTCGGCTCTTCCGTCGGGACAACTGTTTCCGCAGGTACGTTCGTCGGCTCAACCTCGGCTTTTGTGGGCTCCGGGACTGCGGATGGAGCACAAGCAGAGATCACAAACATGAATACAAAAAGGACATACATTATATTTTTTACGGGTTTTCTCATTTTTACCTCAAAAGTTAAATATTTAGTTATCTCCCCTTAAAACAAAAATCCCTGTCTCGGACAGGGATGCAGGATGGATCACAGGAATTCCATGCTCAGTTCACACCTCCTTACCACGAGAGCTTGATGAACATCAGCGGAGGCGGTCGACCTGGCTTTGCTCCTGGGGAGCATTACAGTTGCGGGTCAGCGTCTGACTTTCACAGACTTCGCCTTTCAGCCTTCCCTTCCGGGAGAAAAAGGCACCTCAGCCAAAATGGCTTGTTAAGTTCCGGTTTTATCTCGTACCAACCGGATTTTACACGTTTCTTGAACGCTTGTCAACCGGTAACAACTCACAAATCCTTTTTAAACATGAAGCTCCATGATCGAGATATGCTTCCTCCCTTTCTTACCCCGGTCCAATGAGGTTTCATTACTCCCATTCGATACATCACGAAAAAAACGCTCTGCCCCTTCTTTGAATTCGGAATTCAAGGCATGATAAGATTGTTTTGGGATGGCTGCCAATAAAGGGAAAATATTCTATGGTTGATCTCATTGTCGTAGGTGGAGGCGCTTCCGGTCTCATGGCTGCCGGACAGGCAGCATCCAGAGGCGCCCGGACCCTGCTTCTGGAAAAAATGGAGCAGCCCGGTCGGAAATTGCTGCTGACAGGAAAAGGCCGCTGTAACCTGACGAATGTGGGCAGCGTGCAGCAGTTCATCGGGCACTTCAATCCCCAGGGCAGGTTCCTGACCCAGCTCTTTTATCGATTTTTTCACCCCCAGCTGCGGGAGTTTTTCCAGGAACTTGGGGTTCCCACGGAGGTCCAACGCGGGGATCGCGTCTTTCCAAAAAGTGAAGATGCGCGAGAGGTAAGGGATGCCCTCTGGGGCTGGATCAAGGAGCAGGGTGTGGAATTGAACACAAATGCCCCCGTCACCGATCTGCTTCTGGAAGACAAAGGCATCAAAGGTGTAAGAACGGAGAGAAAGAAACTCTACGCCCGCTCTGTGATCATCGCCACCGGTGGGGCAGCCTATCCAGGTACTGGATCGACCGGGGACGGATATGATTTAGCGCGAAAAGCCGGGCATACGATCATTCCTGTTCGGCCAGCGCTGGTCCCCCTGGTCACAGCAAGCGATACCGCCCCACAACTGCAGGGGTTGAGTTTGCGGAATGTGCAAGTCAATCTCTGGGTGAATGGAGACAAAGCAGATGACCTCTTTGGCGAAATGCTCTTTACCCATTTTGGACTCTCCGGTCCGATCATCCTCACCCTCAGCAGGCAAATTGTGGACTATCTGCGGGCTGGTAAAAACGTCGTCATAGCCATTGACTTAAAACCTGCTCTGGACCACCCCACCCTTAGAAACCGACTATTGCGGGATATCGAGAAAATGGGACGAAAACAATTCAGCTCGCTCCTGGAAGGGCTGCTGCCTAAAAAGTTGATCCCGGTTTGCGTCAACCAAACCGGCATTCCCTGGGCCAAGAAGAACAACCAGATCACCGCCCAGGAGCGGAAACGACTGCGGATGTGGTTGAAAGAAGCATTCCGCTTTCAGATCACCGGCCACCGATCCTTTGACCAGGCGATCATCACGGCTGGTGGCGTGGATACCCGGGAAGTTGATCCCCAGACCATGGAATCTAAACTCGTCCGGGGCCTCTTTTTCGCCGGTGAAGTGCTTGATGTGGATGGTGACACAGGTGGTTACAATTTACAGGCCGCATTTTCCACCGGATGGGCTGCAGGGCGGGCAGCGGCATCCTCTTTGCACCATAAGACCGGGTCATGAATCTCAAGCGTCCCCATTCCCGCTACATACATTTCCACTCTGCTTAATCAAGAATATGGGGAAGGCATTAACTCCGATTTCTTTTTTCCTCGATGTTCATCAATGGTGGCCTGATAAAGGCGAATGATCCGGTCGCTGATGTTTTCCCAGCCATATTTCTTGGCGAATGCAAACGCATCATGACCCATCCGGTACCGTAAAGCTTTATCCTCCAACAACCCCACAATCCGTTCACCAAGTGCCTGGGGGTCTTCCACGGGGACATGATAACCGGTGACCCCATCCTCCACAAGATGGGTCAACCCTCCAACATGAGAGGCGACCACGGGGGTCCCGCAGGCCATGGATTCCAGGGCCACCATCCCGAAAGATTCGTAATGGGAAGGCATGACGACCAACTCAGCTGCGGAGTAATAATACGGCAGGGAATCCTGATCTTTTTTTCCTAAAAATCTGACCAGATCCTCTAAACCCATCTCACTACACAGGGATTGCAAATATCTCACTTCTTCATTTTCATCAGCTGTTTCCCGGTCTATATCCCCACCAATGATGGCCAAACACAGCTGATCACGAAAAACTTCTTTCTTCCGGATGACTGCTAACGCTCTGAGAAGTGTCTCAATCCCTTTCAGAGGCTCAATCCGGCCCACAAAGAGAAGCATCCGCTTATCTTCTGGGACGCCGACGTACTCTTTAGATTCGTCAGGAGGGATAGGATAAAAATGGCTCAAATCCACGCCGGGGGGAATGATCCTGATTTTTTGTGGATCAACCCCATACAACGAGGTTAAATGCCCTTCCTCTGTAGTCGTGGCGGCGACGATCCGGTCCGCCAACCTCATCGCTTTCCGCTCGCCTTCGATCCGGTACTCCCCTTCTTCCTCCTCTGGCGTCTGGGCCACTCGCTGTTTCATCTTCCCGAGGGTATGAAACATCTGGATCACGGGCACATTCCATTCTTTCTTCAATCGTTCCGCTGCAATCCCCGACAGCCAATAGTGACTGTGTATCAGATCGTATCGAAGGCCTTTTCGCATCGAAAAATCAAGGATATTTTCCGTGTACATGGGGACATGTCCAACCAATTCCCGCTTTGGAAGAGGCACTTCCGGCCCCGCAGGGATATGTGCGACTCTATTCCCGTATCCCAGGTCATGCAGCACATGAGGAACATGTTCATCCTGTGAGCGGGTAAATACATCCAGGTGAATCCCCTCGCGACCCAGATAACGGGAAAGGTCCCGCACATAAACGTTCATCCCCCCGGCGTCCTTTCCACCCAATGTAGCCAGGGGACAGGTATGATAAGAGAGCATGGCAACCCGCACAGGCACCTTCCTTAAAATATTTCCCTACTTATGCAAGATCAAGGTAAGTAGATCATCCTTGTCACTCCCGTATGATAGCTGGTATAATTTCAGCCGTCAACCGGAATGTATGCCACCGTAGCTCAAGGGTAGAGCAATCGCTTCGTAAGTGATAGGTTATGGGTTCAACTCCCATCGGTGGCTTTTTGCTTTCCGGCCTTTAATCAAATATTTTTCGCATCGATATGAACGCTGTGCAGCCATTTAAATATCGAAGGAGCCTCTGTGCCTGATATAGATGATCAATTGCAAAAAATCGCTCAAGAAATCCACGATTTTGACGATTCCCCCCTGACAGCATATCGTGAAAAGAATGATTATCAACCCGTGCCGGGGGAAGGAAATCCCGAATCCAGGGTTTTATTACTGGGGGAAGCTCCAGGGAAAAATGAGGCTGAAACCGGAAAGCCGTTTATGGGCTCAGGAGGGAAAGTTTTAAACGAACTTCTGGAATCCATAGGGTTGTCCAGGAAAGATGTCTTCATCACTAACTTACTCAAGGATCGTCCACCTGAAAACCGAGATCCCAGAACAGCGGAAATTGAAGCCTACGCTCCCTTTCTCTGGAAACAAATCGAGGTAATCCAGCCAGAACTCATCGTCACCCTGGGACGTTTTGCGATGCATTTTATTTTGGATGCCTTCCACCACCCCCAGAAAGACAAAAAGATAAGCGATATACACGGGCAGCTGCTGCAGGGCAAGGCTGATTACGGGGATGTTTACATCTTGCCTCTTTTTCATCCAGCTGCTGTCCTTTACAATCGAAGCTTGGAACCGGCCCTGAAACAGGACATGCAGGTCCTCAAAGTGTTCTTAGAAAAAAACTCCGGAAAGTGAAATAAATCACTTGATCCTATATGATGTAACCTTTTTCATTGAGCTGCATCTAAATTATTGAGGATGAAATCAGGAAAATGTCCCTTAGATTATACCGATCGAATCCGAGGTGCATATTTACTGAGAGTGAATCCCCCTTTATGATGTAGATTACGTTATATGGTGATAATTTTTCACAGAAACCCAGCAATGGAGGAAAAATGGACAAGAAAGAATTGATAAAAAACTTAAATGAGGACCTGAAAGGCGAATTTGGCGCCATCATACAATACACCACATATGCAGCGCAAGCAACCGGGCCTTACCGCCCCCAATTGGCAGAATTTTTCTTGAACGAGGTTGCCGATGAACAGCTGCATGCAAAATTTTTAGCCAACAAGGTCGTTGCCCTGGGAGGAACGCCGACCACAGAACACCGCCCGGTCCCCGAGGCGAACACCAACCGCGAGATGCTGGAGGAAGTTCTCAAGGCAGAGAATAGAGCTGTGAAGGACTACTCCCAACGCGCAGAGGAAGCGGATGAATTTGGGGACAAGGGATTGGTGGTCGCACTAGAAGACATGGTTCGAGATGAGGTGGAACACTCAGAGGAGACTGAACGCATTCTCCGCAATTGGCCTTTACAATAATCAGCTTGTTCCGTTGAAGCTCAGATATGGAGGCCAATAACGGTCCTCCCAACCAAAAGGTAAAATTATCAATCAAAAAGGGGCTATCCTGATGGATAGTCCCTTTTTTACTCAATCAGAATTAGAGTTTCCGGAAATGCATCCGCTGCATGGAGACAGACCCCCTCCCACACCAGAGGGTAAAATAACTGCCTGTGGTCATCGAAGGCCAGAACCTCCCATTCTCCAGCTAAGAATAGTAGAATATAGAAAATATAACCGCTTTTTGTAATTTGCGGACATTGTTTTCCTATGCAATCAAACATCTTTAAATTAGTTAAGGTTTGATCTGAAATCTATCAGGAGACCCTACATGTCAAAACGAACTCTCAGTTTTATGTTCCTCATCATTGCCCTCGTCCTCTCATCATGCGGATTCACACCATCATCGCCAACCTCTACATCAACCCAGGTGAATACACCCATCTCTCCCACGAAAACTGTCGTCTACGAGACGGAGAAATCTCCAGAACCTGAAAAGGAACCTGTAAAAATTTCTGGAACCATCCCTTTTACCTCTCCATTCTTCCTGAATACCTTTTCAGAACCATTTGTCCTGCTGGAAGATCAGGCAGGATTTGTAAACAGGAACCGGGAATTTGAATTTGCCCTGGAAGGACAGGTGATTGGTCCCGTAAAAAAGGTCGATGAGCAAACACTTAATTATCATCTTATCCTCCCAGAAGCCCCCCAAGCGACATTGCTTGATCTTGATTTCGACCAGGAAGAAGATCGCGGCGTGATGGTATTCGCGGTCGCTTATTGGTCAAACACATGGGGAGATCCTTTCCTTGAACCTCGCGATGGAACAGGCTGGTCGACTGCTTACTCCTCTACCATCACGGATCCGGAGCGTGACGACGAGATCAAGGGTGGCACGCTGGTGGTCTGGGCTCCTGACAACCAGCAGTCATTTCCCTCAAGCTTTGGAGAAGATGACTTGCTTTTTACGGAAGATGATCCTAGTGAACCCATATCTGCCGGCTACACACTTGTGGATTTGGATCAAGAACCGTTTCGGTTTTATAAAGAAACGCACCCGGAAATCACACTCACAGAGGGTGAAATCGCAGTCAACGATTATTCCGAGTTAAGTTATGAAGAAGCTTTCGAAGCCCTCTTTGAAAAGGCATCTCGAGAATACCCCTTTACGGATCTGAAAGGGATCAATTGGGAATCGCTATACGAAACGTACGCCCCGCGGATTGCGCAGGCCTCGGATCCCAAGGAGTTTTATGCAGCCCTCCATGACTTCACTATGTCTATACCCGACGGTCATGTCGGGGTCGGGCCCGTCAATCCAGATGTTTTCTTTCCTGAATTCGGCGGAGGTTTTGGGTTGGTATTGGATGAACTGAGCGATGGTACGATCCTGGTGACAAAAGTTCTCCCTGATACCCCGGCGGTCGAGGCTGGAATAGAGGTCGGAGCAGAAATCATCGAATGGGATGGTCAACCGGTGAGTACAGCGCTCCAAGATATTGAACCCTTCTTCGGGCCTTACTCAACAGAACATCACCGCAGGTTGGGTCAACTTCTTTTCCTTCCCCGAACCACAATCGGGGGGCGAATCGAAACCACATACGAGAACCCAGGCCAAAATACCCAAACGGTAACCATGAAATCTGAAATCGAAGTCGATTCTTTATTTGCGGCCCTGGAAAGCGAAAACATGGACGAGTTCGCGCTGCCCCTGGAAGGAGAGGTGCTGGATGATTCTGGGTTGGGTTATATCTCGATCACAACTTTCTCAGACGACTACAATCACATGGCCCGACTCTGGGAACATTACATTGCCAAGCTAACAGAAAATGAAATCCCGGGATTAATCATCGATCTCCGGCAAAATGGCGGGGGGAACAGCGGGCTTGCGCTTGATTTTGCTGGTTATCTGTTTGAGCAAGAGATCACCCTCTCCCGCTCCGCGTACTACAACGAGAACACAGGAGAATTTGAATTCGTTGAATTACCCAGGACGATTGAACCCGCTCCTAAATACTACGACGGAAAAGTGGCGGTTTTGGTAGGGCCGGAATGTATCAGCGCTTGTGAAGGGTTTGCCTACGCCCTTGCGCATGATCAACGATCCCTGATTGTCGGCCACGCTCCCACAGCTGGAGCCTACGGCGAAGTGGGGCGAGGCCAATATAAACTCCCTGACGATCTATCCATTCAGTTTCCTACAGGTAGAACCGTGAACCCCGATGGAGAAATCATCATTGAAGGCCAAGGAGTCACCCCGGATATCCGGGTCCCAAAGACCCGGGACAGCGTCTTAGGAAGGGAAGATGCGGTCTTACAGGCTGCGGTAGATGCGCTAAGTGAGTGATCATTGAGTGGGAATATGATCAGGGGTATAACTTCCACTCCTGATCTTTCTTTTTCTTTGAGGTATTCATCTGGGCAAGCACCATCCCGCACAACATCAATCCGCTCCCCAACAATCCCCTTCCGGACAACGTCTCACCCAGAAAAATCCATCCCCAGAAGACAGCAAAAACTGATTCCAGGCTGAGGATAATGGCAGCGGGTGTGGGCCTGGCCTTCTGCTGGGCAATAATCTGCAGGGTATAAGCGATTCCAATGGAGATCACGCCCCCATAAAATATCGGACCTAAAGCACCCGCAATCATCGCTGAATTTGTGTCTTCTACCAGCAATCCCACCCCGAAACTGACCGCTGACGTGACCACGGACTGCACGAATGATAACCGCAGCGGATCCACCTCAGAGGTGAAGTTAGCGATGTATTGCACGTGTCCCGCCCAAAAAAAAGCACCCACAAACACGTAGGCATCCCCCACTGCTAAACGTAAACCCCCCTTCATACTCAAAAAATAAAGTCCTATCACTGCCAAAATAGCCCCGAGCCAGGATTGGATTGGGGCTCGATCCCCCCCTAGGGCCCCCAGCAGAGGGACAAGGATCACATATAAGCCGGTCACAAATCCCGCTTTTCCCGCTGTCGTGTACACCAAACCCAGCTGCTGGAAGGTCGCTCCGAAAAACAAAAACAAGCCAGCAATCACCCCGATCCCAAAAACAGATTTCCAGCTCCTGCGGCTTTGCAACCTTTCTGGTTTTCGTCTGAACAAAAAGGGAAGGAGC
>JAGXKM010000078.1 GCA_018335275.1 Anaerolineales bacterium
GAGTATGCAGTTAATCGTTCCTGGGCTTGATTTATCTCTCCCCGTGGTGGGTGTGCCTTTGCGGGAGGGAGGTTGGGACATCCGCTGGCTTTCATCCCAGGCGGGTTATCTGGAGGGATCCGCGTATCCCACATGGCAGGGCAATACCGTTCTCACCGGCCACGCGGTCCTGCCCACCGGCTACCCGGGGCCCTTCGCGGAGCTGGGTTCTCTGGGATGGGATGACGAGATCATCCTTTTCGCCCACGGCCAGAAATACATCTACCATGTGCGCGACAATAGATACGTGGCCCCGGAGGATTTCTCCATCCTGGAGCACAAGGAGGAGGACTGGCTGACGCTCTTCACGTGCTACGGCTATGATGAAATCAAGGAAACGTACCGTTGGCGCCAGGTGGTGCAGGCGGTTTTGATCCGGGTTGACGTGTTAGATTAAGCCCGGAACAAGGTAAAAAATAACCCGCTGTGTGAGCAAAAGCACAGCGGGTTTTTTTGTTAAAGGCGCCTTTCTCAGTCTTTCCAGGTCTCCTTGAGAACCCGGAACCAGTTCTGATAGCAGATCTTGCGCAGTGCGTCCCGGTCAAAGCCCGCTTCCTGCAGCAGGTCCCGGAGCAGGTTGAACCCGGTCACATCTCCCACTTCCGAAGGGATGGTGGTCCCGTCCAGGTCGGACCCGAAGGCCACATGCTCGACCCCGATGAGGTCCGCGATGTAGCGCATGTGGCGGAGGACGGCCTGGGCCGGGGCGTCTTTTTTGGGCCGCTTTCCGCCGTCCAGGTCGTTGACGGAGAAAGTCACGCCCACCAGGCCGCGGGTTTCAGCGACGGCTTTCAATTGTTCGTCGGTCAGGTTGCGGGAGCGGGGGATGAGGGCGTGAGCGGCGGTGTGGCTGGAGACCAGAGGGGCCTGAGAGATTTCCGCCGCATCCCAGAAACCCTTCTCGTTGAGGTGAGCCAGGTCGACCATGATCCCCATCCGGTTGCAGGCCCGTACCAGCTCTTTTCCGGCCTCCGTCAATCCCGGGCCGGTATCCGGAGAAGCGGGGATCGCGAAGGGGACCCCGTGGCCGAAGGCGTTTTCCCGGCTCCAGGTGATGCCGATGGAACGCAGGCCTTTTTGATAGTAATCTGCCAGATTTTCTAAGGAGGGTTGGACAGCTTCAGCCCCTTCGATTTGCATCACCGCGGCGAGCCCATTTTTATGAAAAGATTCTTCCAGGTCCGAATAGGTCCTGGCGATCTTTAATCTTCCCCGGGACTCTTTTTCTAAACGGAGCAGGTTCTCGATCATCTCCCCGGCTATCCGGTTGGCATATTCGAAATCCAGGGGTGGGGCGATCTCCACCTGGTACCCATCCGGGCCTTTCTTGAGCCGGGACTGGGCATCCGGGACGGAGTCGGGATTGGGAGCGTAGACAGCGAAGAAACCGCCCCTAAATCCCGCCTGCCGGGCGCGGGGGTAATCCAGATGCCAGGATTCCTGCCCCTCGAAAAAGGACTCCACATCCTTTTCCGGGGCGGCGTGAAGCTTGTGCAGGACGTCATTGTGACCGTCGAAGATGGGGATTGCGTTTTGTCGGTTCATGATCTTTTCCAGGGATAGGCAGAGGGAAAGGAGGCCGATTTACCTCATAAAAGTCCCGGGTGATGAGTGCCCCACGGTCACGCTGCGGAGGGGATTAGTTTTTGGGATAGGTAGAGATTAAAATTCTCCCGATTCGTCGTCGGAGCGGTCGAATTCAATGTGGTTTCCGGTCACGGTGAACACGGTGCGCTCGCAGATATTGGTCACCCGGTCCGCGGCCCGCTCCAGGTTATGGGAGACCCAGAGGTGGAATGTGGCCCGGTCCACGGTGCTCCTGTCCTCGAACATGATGTCCAGGATTTCCCGGTACAGGGCATTGTAGAGCTCATCCACCTTGTCATCCTCATCAGGGATGGCCCGGGCGGTCTCTTCATCGAGTTCCACAAAAGAGCCCACAGCGCGGTGGAGCATGTCCGCGGTCAGGTCGGCCATTTTGGGAATGCGGTGCAGGGCTTTCAGGGGCGCTTCTTTGCCCAGGCGGATGGTGATCCTTGCGATGCCCTTGGCGTAATCCCCCATGCGCTCCAGTTCACCGGCGATGTCCAGGACGGAGGACAGGATACGCAGATCCCGGGCCATGGGCTGCTGGGTGGCGACAATGGACAGGGTTTGTTCCTCGATCTCGTAGCGTTTGTTGTTGATCGCGCGGTCATTGTCATAAATTTCCTGGGCAGCGTTCAGATCACGATCTTTCAATGCCCGGACCGACCCGGTGATGGCCTGTTCCACCATGCTCCCCAGGACGAGGATGCTGTCCAAGCGCTCCTGCATTTTTCTATCTAAGGTGGCTCGTGGTCCGTTTGTCATCGTAGCCCTCACTTTATGGTGTATGGAGCGATTATATCCAACTTATCCAAAACGGCCCTCAACATAGTCTTGCGTCCTTTGATCCTGTGGGTTGGTGAACAGCAAGTTGCCGGGGGCATATTCTATCAATTTTCCCTGTAAAAAGAAAGCGGCATAATCCGCTGTGCGGGCTGCCTGCTGGACGGAGTGGGGAACAAGGACGATGGTGTAATCCTCTTTCAAGGCCTGGAGGGATTCCTCGACTTTGCCGGTGGAAATCGGATCCAGGCCGGACGTGGGCTCGTCCAGCAGGATGACTTCGGGTTCAAGCGCGAGCACCCGGGCCAGACAGAGCCGCTGCTGCTGGCCCCCCGAGAGGGTCACGGCAGGATCATCCAGGCGGTCTTTGACTTCCTCCCACAGGGCGGCTTTTTCCAGGCTGTCTTCCAGGCGTTGGTCATCCTTAATCCCAGCGATTTCCAACCCGTAGGTGATATTCTCCTGGATGCTCATCGGCAGCACCACCGGACGGGCGAACACCATACCCACCCGCCGCCTGAGAGCGATGACGTCAGTTTTGGGGCTGAGAACGTCGAGATCATCCAGGTACACCTCGCCCTCCAGTTTCACCACATCCACCAGATCGTTCAAGCGGTTCAAGACCCGCAGCAGGCTGGATTTGCCACCCCCGGCGGGGCCGAAGATGACCGTGATCGCATGCGCGGGAATATCCAGACTGATATCCTGCAGGGATTCTGTGCCGTCGGAATAATGAAGGATCAAGTTCTGAATGGTGATTTTTTGGTTGTTTTTGTTCATACCGTTTTTACCATTGGCGGCTGGCGCGGGCCCGGGAGCGGATCACGGTGGCGATGATGTTCATGCTGAGTACGAAGGTAAGTAAGACGAGTGCGGTGCCGTATTGAATTTTGATGGGCATTCCCGGCACCTGGGTGGAGATCACGAAGAGGTGGTAAGGAAGGGCCATGGTGGCGTCCAGGGGTGAGTTGGGCAGCCGGGGCAGGAAAAAGGCGGCCACGGTGAAAAGGATGGGGGCTGTTTCCCCGGCTGCCCTTTCCAGGCCGAGGATGACCCCGGTCAGGATGCCGGGCAGGGCTTCCGGCAGCACGATGCGGCGGATGGTTTGCCATTTGGTGGCACCCACAGAAATGCTTACCGTGCGGAATGCCTGGGGCACAGCCCGCAGCGCTTCCTCTGCGGTGCTGATGATCACCGGCAGGGTCATGATCGCCAGGGTCAGGGACCCAGCCAGGATGGAGGTGCCAAAATTGAGGAAGAGCACGAAAAGCCCCAGCCCGAACAACCCGTAGACGACCGAGGGGATACCTGCCAGGTTAATGATAGAGATCCGGATCATCTGGGTGAAACGGTTTTGAGGAGCATATTCGGAAAGATAGATGGCTGCCCCAATACCCAGCGGAACGGAAAAGATCGCGGTGCCCAGGGTCAGATAAAAGGTACCCACGATGGCCGGCCAGATCCCGCCCGCCCGCATGCCGTCTTCCGGGAAGCCGGTGATAAATTCCCTGGAAATGGCCGGCGCGCCCTGGATGACGATGTAAATCACCACGGCGATGATGGGCAGGATGGTCAGGATAGCCATACTGCTTAACAGCCGGAAGCCTAATCGCTGTTTGAGGTATCGTACTCGAGTCCCTTTTTGATCAGTCATAGTGTTAGGAAAGAATGCGTTCCTGGCGCTGGCGCTGGCGGAAGACGACGAAAGAAGCGGTGATGTTGATCAGCAAAGAAATCAAGAATAAGACCATGCCGATAAAAAACAAGACATGGTAGTGGACAGAGCCGGTGGCCACCTCGCCCATTTCAGCAGCGATGGTGGCGGTCATCGTCCGCGCGGGTTTAAATAAAGCCCGGATCCCGCCCGGCAGCACGGGGGCGTTCCCGGAGACCATCATCACCGTCATCGTTTCTCCGATCGCGCGCCCGACCCCGAGCATGATCGCTGTGGTCACCCCGGATTTCGCTGCCGGCAGCGTCACCCGCCAGATGGTCTGCCACTTGGTGGCCCCGATGGCCAGGGAGGCGTCCCGATAGGACTTAGGTACAGCATCGATGGCGTCCTCGGCCACGGAAACCACCGTGGGGATGGCCATCCCTCCCAGAAGCAGTGATCCTGTGAACGCGGTCAGGCCAGTGGGAAGCTGGAGATACTTGCGCAAGAAAGGCGCTAAGACCAGCATCCCTAAAAATCCCAGCACCACTGAGGGCAGGCCTGCGAGCACCTCCACGAGGGGTTTTAAAATTTCCCGCACCCAGCGGGGAGCGATTTCAGCGAGATATACTGCGGTCCCGATGCCAAATGGGACAGCGATGAGGGTGGCGCCGATGGTGATCACCAGGGATCCACCCAATAAGGGCAGGATCCCGAAATAGGCTTCAATGGGATACCAGCGGTTTGACACCAGGTTCCCAAAGTTAACTTCGTTCAGCGTAGGAAGCCCTTCCCGGAGCAGGAAGTAGAAGATCATACCCACAAAGATGATCGCTGAATATCCTGCGATGTTAATCAGGCGGGTGATAATCATTTCACCCAAGTTGAGATCACGGTCCATGGGGTTCCTTTTTGATTGCGATCCTTACCTAATAACGACTAAGGCTTGATGGGAACAAAGCCCAACTCGGTGACGATCTCCTGGGCCGGTGGCGATTGAATCCAATTTAAATATTCCTCGATCACCCCAGCAGGCTCTCCATTCGTATACATGTAAAGGTTGCGGGCGATGGGATAGTTTCCGGAATTAACGCTCTGGGCGGAAGGCATGACATATCTGCCCTCCGGGTCCTCAGCCACAGCGACCACCTTCATCTCCTCGGTCACATATCCCAACCCATCATATCCGATGGCATTCGGGTTCTGCCGGATCTCCGCGCTGATCCCTTCCGAAGAAGGCAGCAGAAGCGTGTCGCGGGAAAACAGGGTCTGATTCCCCTTTTCTCCCAGACGGACCACTTCTTCCAGGAAATAGACATGGGTGCCCGAATTGGTCTCTCGTGAAAGGCGGACGATCGGCCGGTCTTCCCCGCCAATTTCTTTCCAGTTGTTGATCTTACCGCTGTAAATGTCCGAGATCTGGCCCAATGTGAGTTTGTCCACCGGATTGTCCAGGTGGACGATGATGGCGATGGCATCTCTGGCGATCACGAATTCCACAGGCTTGATCCCATTCGCCTCCGCGGATTCGATTTCTTCGGGCTTCATTTCCCGCGAGGCGTTGGCAACGTCAACGGTGCCGTTGATCAAGGAAGCGATCCCGGTTCCGGATCCCCCGCCGGTGACGGAAATCCGGACCTCAGGATGTATCTCCTGGTAGCGCTCGGCCCAAGCCAGAGCGAGATTGACGATCGTGTCCGAGCCTTTGTTCTCAATGGTCTGGGATTCCGAGGGAGAGGTTCCGGATCCTGTTTCTGGAGGGGAGCAGGCGGGGATGAAGACAAGTATAAGCAGCGGAAGGAGAAATCGAAAACATTTCATCGAATTCGATTATAGTCAACATCTATGAGGGAAGCAAGATCCTTCTTGAGGGATTTGAACTTTTCGATCAGATGGCACCCATCCGGGAGGAAAACCAACCTGCTGGATTCCTTCAAAGGCCCTGTCCTGTGGTATATAATTAGGCTTATGAATGAGAAACAGCCGACGTTTAAAATCCGGAATCTCGATTTTTATTACGGGACCAACAAAGCTTTGAGCCAGATCAACATGGATGTCTATCCACACCGGGTCACGGCTCTGATCGGCCCCTCCGGCTGCGGTAAGTCAACCTTTCTCCGCTGCCTGAACCGCATGAACGATACCATCCCCAATACGCGGCTCGAGGGCCAGGTGCTTCTGGAAGGCGAGGATATCTACGCCCCCGATGTCGATGTCGTTTATCTTCGCCAGAAGGTGGGTATGGTCTTTCAAAAGCCAAATCCCTTCCCGCAAAGTGTGTACGATAATGTCGCCTACGGCCCCCGGGTCCTTGGCCTGACGGAGGGGCAGGCGGAATTGGATGAACTGGTTGAAAGGAGTTTGCGGCAGGCTGCTCTGTGGGATCTGGTGAAGGATCAGCTCCACGCGGATGCGCTGGGGTTGTCTCTCGGCCAGCAGCAGCGGCTGTGCATCGCCCGTGTGCTGGCTGCCAAGGCGGATGTCATCCTTATGGATGAGCCCTGCTCGGCCCTCGACCCCATTGACACCCTCAAAATCGAGGAACTCATCCGGGAACTGCAAGAAAACTACACGATCGTGATCGTCACCCATAACATGCAGCAAGCTGCGCGGGTATCCGATGTGACCGGCTTATTTTGGTTGGGGGAATTAATTGAGTTCAATTCCACGGATACGCTTTTCACCACGCCAGACCATGAACTTACGGAAGCCTATATTACGGGACGTATGGGCTGAAGACCCCGTTTTGAGATATTCCGCGATCGATCATGGTCCGGATCCAGACGCTTTAAAATTCTCCCGATTCATCATCGGAACGGTCAAATTCAATGTGGTTTCCGGTCACGGTGAACACGGTGCGTTCGCAGATATTGGTCACCCGGTCCGCAGCCCGCTCCAGGTTGTGGGAAACCCAGAGGTGAAACGTGGCCCGGTCCACGGTGCTTTTGTCCTCGAACATGATGTCCAAGATTTCTCGGTACAGGGCATTGTAGAGCTCATCCACCTTGTCATCCTCATCAGGGATGGCCCGGGCGGTCTCTTCATCAAGTTCCACAAAGGAGCTCACTGCGCGGTGGAGCATATCCGCGGTCAGGCCGGCCATTTTGGGAATGCGGTGCAGGGTCTTCAGGGGCGCTTCTTTGCCCAGGCGGATGGTGATCCGGGCGATGCCCTTGGCGTAATCCCCGATGCGCTCCAGTTCGCCGGCGATGTCCAGGACGGAGGACAGGACCCGCAGATCCCGGGCAGCCGGCTGCTGGGTGGCTACTGTGGTCAGGGTTTTCTCTTCAATTTCATATCTTTTATTGTTGACCTTGACGTCATTGTCGTAAATTTCCCGGGCTGATGTCAGATCTCTATTTTGCAGGGACTGGACAGATCCGGTGATGGCCTGCTCTACCATGCTGCTCAAGATCAGAACGTCATCGTAATGCTCTCGAATCCGGCGGTCCAAGGTACCTCTGATTCCATTAGTCATCTCTAACCTCGCTTTCTTAGGGTGTTCCGTTGTTTTGTCGATAAGCGTTCAATACTCGGGGGATTTCTGCCCTGATCAGATCACGAACTTCCCTGAACACCCCAAGGACCTCTTCTGTTGTCCCACGGGCTTCAGCAGGGTCTTGAAATCCGCGGTGGATTACGTCACCTTCTCCCAGCCAGAGCGGACATTCCTCAGATGCTTGATCACAAACCGTTATCACAAGATCAAAGGATTGGTCTTGAAAATGGTTGACATGCTTTGATCGTCCTGAATGTTCGATGCCAATTTCCTCCAGGACTTGAAGCGCCTTGGGATGCACATAACCTGCAGGATGAGTGCCGGCGCTCACGGCTTGCCATTCGTGTCCCAGATC
This sequence comes from Anaerolineales bacterium, assembly GCA_018335275.1. Lineage (GTDB taxonomy): Bacteria > Chloroflexota > Anaerolineae > Anaerolineales > UBA11858 > B10-G9. The sequence goes on from JAGXKM010000078.1 coordinate 7,918, forward strand.
ATGATTGACGATGGCCTCCGCCATGTGGGAACGGCATGAGTTTCCTGTGCATAAAAATAAGATGCGTTTTTTCTTTTCAGCGTTCATCATGGGTCTATCTTTCCTGATCATATCTTCAAAATTTATAAATTTTAACCGAAGCGTCCCGAGATGTAATCCTCGGTGGTCTGTTTCTTTGGATTGGTAAAGATTTTATCTGTTTTCCCGTACTCCTCTAAAACTCCAGCACGATTTTCTCCCAGGTTGAAGAAAGCTGTGAAATCTGAAACCCGGCCTGCCTGCTGCATGTTGTGGGTGACAACGATGATGGTGTAGTTTTTGGCCAGTTCCCGCATCAGCTCCTCAATTTTCAGGGTGGCGATGGGATCCAGGGCGGAGGCCGGCTCGTCCATGAGGATGATCTCGGGCATGACAGCGATGGCCCGGGCGATGCACAGGCGCTGCTGCTGGCCGCCGGAGAGGGATAAACCGTTTTGATCCAGTTTATCTTTGACCTCGTCCCACAGCGCAGCGGAGCGCAGGGACCCCTCCACGAGCTGGTCCATATTCCCTTGGAAGCCGTTGATTCGTGCCCCCCAGGCAACATTGTCGTAAATGCTTTTCGGGAATGGATTGGGTTTTTGAAATACCATCCCGATCCGGCGCCGGATTTCCACCGGGTCCACCTCGGGGTCGTAAATGTTCTTTCCTTTATAGAGGATCTCGCCGTCCGCATGAGCGCTGGGGATGAGGTCATTCATGCGGTTAAAAGCACGCAGCATGGTGCTTTTCCCGCACCCGGAGGGGCCGATGATGGCGGTGATTTTGTTCTCCTGGATCTGCAGTGAAACTTCTTTTACTGCCAGAAACTTGCCGTAGTAGACATTAAGTTTCTTGGCCTCGATGGCGTAGTGGTTATTTGTGCTCTGGTTTGTCATAGGTAGCATGCCTCATATCATTTGTCATGGTGTGGGGTTGACCTAAATGTTTTCTTTTCTGTATCGATTGCGAAGGATAACAGCGACTGCGTTCAAGGTCAGCAGCAAAAATAAAAGGACGAGGATGGCCGCGGCAGCGATGTTCCGGTATTCGTCCTGCGGCCGGGCGGTCCACTGCCAGATCTGGATGGGCAGGGTGGTGAACTTCGAGAAAGGCGATTTCGGATCAAAGGTGATGAAGGTGGAAGCGCCGACCACGACGAGGGGGGCTGTTTCTCCAATGGCGCGAGAAATGGATAGGATAGCGCCGGTCAGGATGCCGGGCAGCGCGTTGGGCAGGACATGGTTCCACACCGTCTGCCAGCGGGTGGC
>JAGXKM010000079.1 GCA_018335275.1 Anaerolineales bacterium
CCTCGACGATCGTCGCTGAGGCGTTGGGTATTGTTCCCCATACCCAGGCTGCGGACTGGGAATTCGCCTGCAAGGCGGGCACGGAAGCCATGGTAGCTGCCATGGGGTTGGTCGGTTCCGGGATGGGTCGGTATGCCCTGGCAGTCGGGATGGACACAGCCCAGGGCAAACCGGGGGATGCCCTGGAATACACAGCGGCGGCGGGGGGAGGGGCTTTTTTGATCGGGCCAGCCTCGGAAGCACTGGCGGTCATCGAAGGAGCTTATTCTTTTGTCACGGACACCCCGGACTTCTGGCGGCGCGCGTACCAGAAGTATCCCGAGCATGGGGGTCGATTCACAGGCAGACCGGCTTATTTCAAGCATATTACGAACGCGGTGGACAGGTTGTTGGATGAGTTGGACGCATCCCCGGAGGACTATCGATACGCTGTCTTCCATCAGCCCAATGTTAAATTCCCCAACCGCGTCGCCAGGCAGCTGGGATTCCAGGAAGAACAAATCAGTGTGGGCCTTTTGTCGCCCAGGATTGGAAATACATATGCTGGGGCATCGCTGATTGGATTGACAGCGATTTTGGATGTCGCTCAACCTGGGGATCGGATCCTGCTTTGTTCCTTTGGCTCGGGGGCGGGTTCGGACGCCTTTTCCCTCCAGGTGACGGAAACCATCACGGAACGGCAGGATCGAGCCTTGAAAACGGAGGATTATATCGCCCGCCGCACAGAAATCGATTATGCAGAATACGCACGGATGCGTGGGAAAATCGTCATGCGCTGAATTTTCAGTTAGGAACCTGATTTCAGTCTTTTTTAGTCCGGATTTTCCCGAATTGATAGTTTCTGATAGTCGAGTTCTTGTACACTGTACCCTGGAAAAACATTTTTGAGATCAGCAGGTTGAATGGAAGGAGATTGTGGATGGATATCCCTCGACATTGGCGATTAAAACGACAGCGTTACGCTTTGACAGGTGAGATATGCCCTCATTGCAGCGCGAAGATATTCCCTCCGCGTGATATCTGCCCTGAATGCGGAGATGAAGCGAAAACTGAGTATGAATTCAGCGGTCTTGGCAAAGTCTATTCCTTTACGGAAATTTTCAATGCTCCGGCAGGGTTTGAAACATCGGTGCCGTACACGGTTGCCCTGGTCCAATTGGATGAAGGGCCTGTGGTCACCGCACAGCTGACTGATCTTGGTGAACAAGAGGTGGAAATTGGCATGCCGGTGGAAATGTCCACACGCAGACTGCAGAGCGAGGATGAGGACCGTGGTTTGTTAGTCTATGGTTACAAATTTAGACCGATCATGAATGCGTGAATCTTCCTCAGGATGAAGTAATATGAAAAACTCTCTCGAAAGAGAGAGTTTTTTGATTTAATACCAGGAGGATGAGGGTCAGGGAATCAGAAATGTGTCATGCACGTCGCCGGAAGGTTCGATCAATGTCACCGTTTCCCCTGGTTCCCACAGCGGTTCGGAAAACCCAAGATAAAGTTCTATCGGATTGGATGTCCCTTGTTTGGTGTAAATATTTACCGCCCCTTTTTTGTGGAGTTCAAGGCTTTCCATGCCGGATTGGGCCAAGATGGTAAAGGTGTGGTTGTCTTCATCCTTGATTTGCCAGTTCTGGAGCGAGATCTTTTCCTGCCCGCTGTTCCCCACGCGTTTTAACCGCACATATTCTGTGTCCAGGTTGCCGACGCCGACGATTTCATCTATTTGAATGACAAGGGGAGGTTGGGTTTCAAATGTTGAGGGGGTGGTCAATGTGTCTCTGGTTTCCTCATCCTGTGAACGGGGGGATTGAACGAAGAGGACGTTTTTCAGATTTGTGTTTTCCCACAGGTACAGCACGCCCAGCATAGTGGTCGCTGATACGGTGACATTAACCAGGATATAAAATAATAAGCGTTTCCACTGCTTCATTTTCAAATTCCTGTTTGATATAATGGGTTGGATTAGAATCATCATAGCACACTTATCTCGTTCATGCAGGTTGACGGTTCAATCTGTTAAAACTTCATTTTCCAATGCCTTACCTTATCGATGGTCATAATTTAATTCCAAATATTCCAGGGCTGAGTTTGAAAGACGTTGATGATGAAATGAAACTCGTCCAGCGCTTGCAGCGCTTTTCCACACAGCACAGAACCAAAATTGAAATATTTTTTGATCAGGCCCCGCCGGGTCAATCACGTTCCCAAAACTTTGGATCGGTGACAGCTATTTTTATCCAGCAGGGGAGGACAGCGGACCTGGCGATAAAAGGGCGGTTGGCCTCTTTAGGTGCTTCTGCAAAAAATTGGACTGTGGTCAGTTCAGACCGTGAGGTGAGAAAAGAAGCTGAATCCTATCAGGCCCGCGTGCTCTCTTCTCAAGATTTTGCTTCCAACCTCACCAGGCCGCGGGTTGATGGGGATCGCAAGTCGACTGATAAATGGAACCCATCCCTTTCCAGTGCAGAGATTAAGTACTGGATGGATCGTTTTGGAGATGAGGACCTTTAATGAACTCGGTTTGTCGTCCACGAGGTACTTTATCTTATTACAACTTGCCCTTTTTTTGTCACATTTATATTTGCACTTGTGATTTGAATCTAAGCTGCATCAGATTTTAATTCCATTCCTCCATAAAATCATCATGGTGGGTGGAGCCTGTGCCCTGCACTTTCTGGACGCTTTTATTTCTGGGGAGAAGTTGGGCTGGAGATCTGTATGTTCTGCGCTGGAACTGTGAGGGTGGGGGCCCCATTGATCGTTTTTAGGTTTTCTTTTTCAGCTCAATTCCCACGCTGCTCTCTATGGCTACGTTTTGCTTTTTCGCACCCTGCTGGAAAGGGGGTATGTGTGGTTGGCCGTTATCGCCGTGAGCACATCTTATTCAGGCAAGTATTTAACCCCGCTTTATGGGCCTTGCAGCGGGGTTTTTATCATGCCGGGTTAAATTAAAAAGGGAGGCTGATCCCAGCCTCCCTTCTTAAATCTAAACCTGAACCCTAGTCCAGCGCTTCGTACCCGGGTCCCTTTTCAAAGAAGTCATAATTGGATTGAATGTCTTTGGTGAGGTCGACAACTTCGCCCTCTTCCAATTCTTTGACCGTGTCAAGGACGACTTCTTCGCCGTACATGTTTTCGCCTTCGTAATGACCATCGAACTCCAAGCGGTTGATGTATTCACCGCCAAAGGCTTCATATTCAGCGGGAACTTCATCTTCCATGAAAATGGCTTCGTAAGGGCATTCGGGAATGCATGCGCCGCAGTCAATGCACACTTCTGGATCAATGTACATCAAGGGCCATTCGTCCAGTGGTTTCCCGGGGACAATGCAGTCCACAGGGCAAACCGACATACAGCCTTCATCTCGTATACACAGGCTGGTGATAATATGGGTCATGAGAGTACCTCCTCTATGATGAATTGAAATCTTTTTATTACCGGAACTTATTCTCAAACTTCATACGTATTATACGAGGTTTGGTCTTATTCGAAAACCGACTTTTGAAATTCTTGCCTTTTGCCTACCAAGATGGTGAGGAATTTCACCTTTCTGCAAAGGCTGCCGGCTTTTTTTTCTGGAATGAAGGATGTTCCAGAGTCCTTTTCCATTATACACCGAAAATCGGGTGACCAGAGTGGGAGGAAAAGGCTTTCATTCATTCAATGAGGTCAGGCTCATTTTCTATTTAGGTAGGTTGGATATAATGGAAAACATACCGCAGGGTGTTAGATTTGCATGTGGGTACATGAAAGAGCGCGCGGAGGGTAAACGTTATGAAGGTTTTGACAGTGGATGTCGGGACGGGGACGCAGGATATCTATCTATATCATTCGGAAAGAGACCCTGAGAATGGGTTTAAGCTGGTTATGCCTTCGCCGACCATGAGGGTTTTCCGGCGTTTACAGAAGGCGACCCGGGATGGAGAAGCGGTGGCTCTCACCGGGGTGACCATGGGGGGAGGTCCCAGTTTCTGGGCAGCCCGTGATCACGTTAAGGCGGGATTCTCTGTGTATGCGACACCGGATGCCGGCCGCACCTTCAACGATGACCTGGAAGTCGTCCGGGAGAGCGGGATCAAAATTCTCGATGAAGAGGAGGTGGCAGGCCTTCCGGATTCGGTGACTCGAATAGAAATGCGGGATTTTGACTTCCAGGCCATCGCGCGAGCCCTGGGGGAATTCAGCGTTTCTCTCAATGACCTGGACGGGGTAGCGGTGGCTGTATTTGACCACGGGAACGCTCCGCCGGAAACCTCCGATCGCCAATTCCGTTTTGATTACCTGGCGGATCGTTTGGAAGAGAGGAAACGGGTAGACGAGAACTCGCCACTGAGCCGTTTGGCCTTTCGGCGGGGTGAGGTTCCCGGGGAGATGACCCGTCTTCAGGCTGTGGTGGACTCAGCTCGGGAAGTCGACGCACCTTTCCTGGTTATGGATACAGCCCCGGCCGCTGTTTTAGGGGCCCTTCAGGACCCCAAGGTCAAAGCTCGTCGTCGGGTGATGATTTCCAACGTGGGAAATTTTCACACCCTGGCCTTCCGGATGGGGGAATCGGGCGTGGAGGGTTTATTTGAGCATCACACCGGGTTTTTAGATAGGGCGAAATTGGAAGGTTTGTTGAGGCAGTTGGCGGAGGGGACTCTCACCCATGAAGAAGTCTTTGGCGATCAAGGACACGGCGCATTGGTGTATGATGCCACCCGTATGGCTTTTGGCGTGGGGGATTATGACATCACGGTCACTGGGCCTCGCCAAAACATGCTGCGGGATTCGTCTCTTCGTCCTTACTTTGTGGCCCCCTTTGGGGACATGATGATCGTCGGCTGCGTTGGACTCATCGCTGCCGTTGCGGACCGTATGCCGGAGTTGAAAGGACCGATCCTGGCTTCACTCCGCGGAGAAGGCGGAAGCGGTACCCCGCCCTGGGAAGTATAATGAGAATATAATTAGAGAGTCTTTCCCTGCAGCCGTTTAAGCAGGGGTGGAGCAGGAAGAAAGAATCAGGGGTGGGACTTACACTGCCAAAGGGGGTGGAGGGTAAAAGCCATGAGGGGGCAATCAAAACATGGGTAAGGGTTATGACTGTCTAATGGGCGAAGATGTGAAGCCGCAAAAAAGAGTGGAAATTGATCACAGCTTCTCACAATCTTCTCTAGTTGTTGCGCGGCACCCGAGGGGGGATGTGCTGCGATCAAGGTGATGAATTAAGTGCTTTCTGGATTTTCTATCGTCCATATGGGACCAGTTCATATATGCAATGATTTACGGGTTTTCATGGGTGAATTCAGGCTTTATGGATGTGTTGTGCGACGGGCCCAACAGGGAGTTTTATTTTTTTGACCGGGCAGGAGGATGAGGAAAAGAAAGATAAAGGGAATGACATGCGGCAAAGGGTATAGTGACATATCAGCTTCTACTGAAAATGTCCTTTTAAGAAGTAAGAAAGGTTATTTTTGGATTTGGAACCGGCTGCTGAGAGCCCGCACCTGTTCGCCTGCGTGGTAAGAAGAACGGACCAGCGGTGCGCTTTCCACCCATTGGAAACCCAGGCTGAGCGCATATTCTTTGAGTTCCTCAAACTCGTCAGGGTGATAATAGCGGATGATGGGATAATGCTGCCGGCTGGGCTGCAGGTACTGCCCAATGGTCAGGATGTCCACATTCCAAGTACGCAGATCGTGAATCGATCCTTTGACTTGTTCCATGGTTTCCCCAAGTCCAACCATCAGGCCTGATTTCGTGAGCACATCCGGGTCAAGTTTTTTGGCGTTGACTAAGGTGGCCTGTGACGCCTGATAATTGCTCTGGGGCTGGATTTCCGGGAACAATTCAGGGACGGTTTCGATATTGTGGTTCAGGACATCAGGTTTGGCATCCATGACGATTTTCAAGGCCTCGACACTGCCCTTGAAATCAGGGATGAGGACCTCGATGGAGCAGCCCGGCTGCAGTTCATGGGCGCGGCGGATTAGCATGGCGAAAATGGGGGCACCCCCATCCCGGCGTTCATCACGGTTCACGCTGGTGACCACAGCGTGTTTGAGGTCCATCTTCTGGATGGAGCGTGCTGTGCGCTCTGGCTCGTCCCAGTCCAGGAGACCCGGTTTTCCGTGTTTGATATCACAAAATGTACAGGACCGGGTGCACACATCGCCCAAGAGCAGGAAGGTGGCAGTGCCGGCACCCCAACACTCGCTCATATTGGGGCACATAGCTTCTTCGCATACAGTGTGCAAAGATTCCCCTTTTAAGATCCGATTCACTTCCTGGTAATTTCCGTTGAGGTCCATCTTGACCCGGATCCAAGGGGGGCGGCGTTTGGGTTGTGTTTCTATTTTTTTAGGATCTACGCGGTCTCTTGTCGGTGTGTTTGCCATCAGTTTCCTTTACCAATAAAGTGGGTCTGATTAAGTTAACTGTGAAGTGCAGTGGGGACAACGTTTGGCCCCTTTTGGAATATCTGTCATGCAGTAAGGACATTCTTGTGTGGTCGGTTCCGGGGTTTCTTCCTTTTTCTTCCGCTGAAGTCGGTTCATACCCCGGATAAGGAGGAATAGTACGAAAGCGACGATCAGGAAACTTACCAGGCTGTTAATGAATCGCCCGTAGTTGACTGTGATTGCGCCTGCAGCCTGGGCATCCGCAAGGGAGGGGTAAGGACCTCCGGATTCCCCCGCTTTGATGAGCAAGTATAGATTTTCAAAGTCCATCCCACCTAAGAGCATGCCTGCCGGGGGCATGATGATGTCATTGACCAGGGAATTCACGATAGTGCTGAAGGCGGAACCGATGATGATCCCTACAGCCATGTCGAGCACATTACCACGTAAAGCAAATTTTTTGAATTCTTGAAACATACCTCGCTCCTTTTCTTCTTCTTTCAGTAAATCATTATAACCGAAAGACACTTCCGGGGAATATGTCCTGGAAGCTTTTTCAATCTGAGAAAAATCCATGGTCCTTTCTGGCTTCCAGACCCATCATACCAGGGCTTTTCCATCCGGTTTGGGATCTTATGGGATGTTAATCATAGACGCTTTACAATTTTCATCCACGTCCTAGAATCAACTGATAGAGAATACTTGTGAGTTGCTGATGCAAATATGCGGTCTGGACCAGGACCTTTATCACGGAACATCCTTTGATTGCATTAAAGCGTTTCCGGTTCAGAACAAGAAGGAGTGATCATTTATGTTTGACCGTCGAAATCTATTGATTGTTTTGTTTATACTTTTGGTAACTCTGGGGGCGGGATGCCAGGGGAGAGGGCAGAGTGCGCTGGTGGAAACAAGTGTATCGACTGTTCCTGAGGAGCAGAATGCGACGCCCACAGAGGAGGAATGGCACCCGAAGATTTCCGTTTCCCAGCTTCCTGCTGAGGTGGGAGGTGATGTGCGAATCGAGGCCCAGGGGTTTCCCCCGGAAGAGGATTTGGTAGTGGGCATCGGCCGCGTGAACTCGGAGTATGACGTCATCGCCCAGGACCGAAGTGATGCGGAGGGGTCACTCAAGACCAAGGTGACCATTCCCGATTTTGTGGAACCCGATTACAGTTGGGTCATCGTCGTCGCGGCCCGAGATCACCGCATTAAAGCGGTATCTAAGGAATTAGAAATCGAGGACTTGGAGCCTTCTATTGAGGTCTCTCCGCTGCGTGCGGCGGTGGGTGATGAGGTGGAGATCACAGGCCGGGGTTTCCCTGAGGAAGTCGCTGTGCAGCTGGGGGTTGGGCGCGTGGATTCCGAGTACGATCTCACCGCTGAGGCCCAAACAGGGGTAGATGGTTCGCTGCAAGTGCAGTACACGATCCCGGATTTTGTGGATCCGGATGACCGGTGGGTCATTGTGGCCACTGCAAATGAGGGCCGGGTTGAGGCCTTTTCTGAGATTTTGGAGATCACAGAATAAGGTGAGGCTGCTGGAAGAAGATGTATGGTGTGAAAAAAAAGAACGCCGGGATTGAGGTATGATATTCCCCGGCGTTTTTCGTTATGGGCAGGAAACTCTTTGTTGTAAACTCTCGTTGGATTAAAAGAAAGGCCCCTGGCCTTTGTCATACAGCGGCTTTAACTTTCCTGTCAAAAAGCCGTACAAAGTACCCATGGCACCACTGAGGATCACACTGGTCAGCAGGGAGGGCAGGATATCTATGGTAACCTCCATGTTGTGAATGATCAAATTTCTGATCGCCAGGTACAGTCCTACACTACCGCCGGAGAGGAAACCAAACAGAGCCCCTTCTCGGCCCTGATCGCTGCCGGCCAAGAAGACTGAAAATAATGCGCCCAGGACGACAGCTATCAGATCCATTTTCAAGAAGAAGGTGGTGAGGATACCAAGCGCAATCCCCAGGATGAACCCAGCGATTTTTTTGTACGGAATGGTTTCCATTAATTTTTTGCTCCCTGGCTCTCTTATTTATAGACCTGGCAGTCAGCGTCGCTGATTCGCTCCCTGACAGACCAGCTTTTGTAGGATTCGGGGTCCGGGCCAACTTGAACGACATTTACCGCTGTCTGGAACTCAACCCCGCCCCGGTTGAAGATGACTTCTATACACCATCGGTCTTTTACCTCAGGTGCAGAAGAGGGGAGCTGCTGCGTGGTTGGGCCGTATTCGACTTCACAGCCGTCCACAGGACAAAAATGGGAGGATTCGTAAGCAGCTGATAACGCCCCCTGGGGTATGTCTTTCCGCGTCTCACATCCGGAAAGCGGGATGGATAACACCAAGAAGATAATCAGGAGCAGAGCCCCCATGTTCACGGCCGTTGGGGGTGTTCTTATGTCTTGATCCCTGTTTTCAGGCGGGATGATTTTAGAATCCATATCTGCTTTCGCTGCTATGTCTTTTTTGTGTTGTGTGAACATTTTAACATGAGTGCAGTGGAGATATCTGGCATCTTGTGTTGGTTTATCCTGTGGGAGGGGTTAACAAAAGAAGTCTCAGGGGAAAAACGGGCTTTCCCGAGGTTGCTGAGTTGACTGCTGAAACCCTCTTTGATATAATTTTTCAGCTTCGGAACGGTATCTCATCATGCGGGTGTGGCCAAGTGGTAAGGCATCAGCCTTCCAAGCTGACATTCACGGGTTCGAATCCCGTCACCCGCTCTTTCTTATTTGTATTGAAAAAAATGAATCGGGCCCGTAGCTCAGCGGTCAGAGC
>JAGXKM010000198.1 GCA_018335275.1 Anaerolineales bacterium
CCCTGGAACTCATGGCCCTCAGCCTGGCTGGCTGCACGGGCATGGACGTGATTTCCATTCTGGAGAAAAAACGCCAGGAGATCACAGCCTACGAGGTCAAAGTGGACGCTGTCAGGGCGGAAGAACATCCCAAAGTCATCACAGAGGCCAAGGTAGCGTATCACATCACCGGGAAAGAGGTCAGCGAGAAGGCCGTTGTGCGTTCCATTGAACTCTCCGCCACCCAATACTGCCCCGCCCAGGGGATGCTGGACCAACTGATGCCCATCCAGCTGGTGTATTATATTTACGAGGACCAGGGAGAAGGTGAGAAAGAGCTTGTAAGCGAGGGGGAATACATCACCCCTGAACAAGGGACGTAGCTGCCAGGACCCGGGTTCCACGTCGCCTTGTTTTCCAAGATGCCCGGGGCATGGGATTACGAATCTTCCCCCTGACCACCATCTCATCATCAATAGATAAACGGATATTTCTCAACACAAATACATCCGTTTGGATCACATAACGCGGAAAAAGCGTGTTCCGCTTTGCGGTGATGATTATAGCTCCCCAATCGTTGTCCGGGGAGCATTTTTTAGTCAGCGGTTCGTCTTTCCCCTTCTTTCCTGACAACTGAGTTAGCTTTGATCCGTCCCATGACCTCCGGGGTGCGAAGCTCGCTCTCCAGCATGGAGGTCAGGTAGTAGCCCATCACGTTCTCTAACTCAGGCTTGACTCTTCCAGGGATCTGAAGCTCTGCAAGCTCAGGATAAGGGGAACGTTGAAAATGGCGCGCGTATTTCAACGTCTGGGAGGTGATCGGGCGATGCTGGGAGGCCGGGAGATCTGCAGAACAGCCCGGGCAAACCACCCCACCCAGGACCCCCGAGAAGAATTGGTCCTCTTCCACAATTTCTTTCTCGCACTCCACACAGCGGAACAACTGGGGGCGAAACCCGACATGATCCAACAAATGGAGTTCGTAATATCTTAAAACCACATCAGGGGAGCGACCTTCATTTAGTCTTTCCAGGGTGTTTATCAAAAGCTTGTAAAGGGGAAGGTTGGATCCCTCTTCATAGGTAAAGGCATCCAAAAGTTCCACCACATAGGAACCATACCCGATCCCAACCAGGGATTCGCGCAGGGCTCCATAGGCATCGATCATCTCCGCCTGGGTCAGGATGTGCAGGTTTCGGCCCTTGGCGATGAGCAGGGAAGAGCGCATGAACATCTCCACATGGCCCGATTTTTTGGATTGCGGGTTGCGTACCCCCTTCGCAATCACGCCCACCCGGCCCATTTTCCGGGTGAAGATGGTCAACAAACGGTCCTTTTCACCGAAATCCCGCCGGCGCAAGATCACACCTTCGGTTCGTATGGATCGATGACGAGAAGCCATAATGTATACCCCTAGAACGGCATATGCCGCAGTCAAAAATATTATACGCCAACTTCCCCCAAATCCATCCCTCCATAAAAAAACCTCCGAGGTGATCTCGGAGGTTCGATGTCGGAAGAGCCTTCCCTACTCCTGATACACCTCTTTTTTCAATTCTGCGATATACGGCAGAGTCCGGAACCGGTCCGCGTAATCCAGACCGTACCCCACCACCCACACATCGGGAATTTCAAAACCCACATAATTCAGGGGCACCTCGAGATGCTCACGGTCCTTTTTAAAAAGTGTGCACGTCCTCAATGAAGCCGGTTTCCGGCCTTTCAGCGTGTTATATAAATATTTCATCGTGTTGCCAGTGTCGACGATGTCCTCGACGATGATGACATGTTCGCCTTTAATGGGTTTGCGAAGGTCAAGAATCAAGCGCACTGCCCCATTTGGCGTAGCCCGATCCCCATAACTAGAGAGGGACATGAAATCCACCATGTGGGGGATGGAAAGCTTACGCGACAGGTCAGCCAAGAATATGAACGCCCCTTTCAAGATGCCGATCAACACCACCCGGCGGGCATCCGCATAATCAGAAGAGATCTGCTCTGACAGCTTCCCCACCCTTTTTTGGATTTCTTCTTCCGTCAATAAGACACGTTCGAGATCAGGATGTAAGTCTTCCATGAAAACTCCCTGGATATCAGATGGATATTCCCCTGGAGAATATACCATAGATTGGATTTCAGCGAAGTTAAGGTTTTTAAAATCAAGGGAAACGGTTTTGGCTCAGCGCTTCTTTCCTGCCTGCAGCGCAACCCAATCCCCTTCCTGACGCCTGGATATGGCTTCAAAACCAAAATCATCCAGGAGAGCCAGGATCTCCGACGTCTGACCTTCCAACATCCCGGAAAGGATCAGGGTCCCCCCCGTACTGACACACTCCGTCAGATCCTCCCGAATCAGCTCCTGCAGGACGGAGGCGATGATGTTGGCACACACCAATGGCGCTTTCCGAACCTTAAATTCACCCCGGAGGATTTCAGAGACCGACCCCTGGTGGACATCCACGCGGTCCTGGATTTTGTTTTCGAGGAGGTTGGAACGCGTGACCTGCACAGCTTTGGGATCGTTATCCAGGGCCAGAACATAAGGCAAGCCCAACTTAACCGCGGCAATGCTTAAAATACCAGACCCGC
>JAGXKM010000080.1 GCA_018335275.1 Anaerolineales bacterium
ATGACCTCTGTCCTGGTCAAACGTGGTCTGAGGGAGATTCGCAGCGGGGAAGCAGGTGAGCGTGTCCCCGAGAACCCGGTCTTGCTCGGGGATCTCAGGCCGGTAAAATCCACGCCGGGTCTGACGGGGAAACCGATGGTCCAAGGGGAAACGCCGATCCGAACGACGATCAATGGGAAAGAGCACGTTTTTGAAGAAGGGCATGATGATACCCTGCTGCATCTCGTCCGTGATCAGGCGGGTTTGGTGGGGTCAAAGGTGGGCTGCGAGGAAGGGGAATGCGGCTCCTGCACCATGTTTTTGGACGGCAGGGCTGTTCTCTCCTGTATGATTCCCGCCCCGCGGGCGCACCATGCTCAGATCGTGACCATTGAGGGTTTATCAGAAGGGGAGGATTTACATCCCCTTCAGGAATCGTTCATTGCGGAGGGTGCAGTCCAGTGCGGGTATTGTACGCCGGGATTTATCATGTCTGGGGCGAAATTGCTGGAAGAGAAACCGGACCCTTCCCGAACTGAAATTGTGGATGCTATTACAGGTAACCTTTGCCGTTGTACTGGCTATTACAAGATCATCAAAGCTATTGAAGAGGCAAGCCAGAAAGAGGGTGAGTAATGGGTTTCTATCAAAGGTACAGGAAGAGAGGACCAGAAAAAAGGGAGGGATTACATCCAGTGTGGCGTGGGATAGGTTTTGTTCTTATGGGGTTGATCGCTGTCATGTCATATGCAGGGGCGAATTTGTTGGTGGAAGCCAATAAAGTCCGGGGATGGATCGAGGTGCCAACCGCTATTCAAGGAGGGTTGTCCTGGGCTCCTGATCTGTACGCGGAACTCATCGTCAGCTTTTTCCTGGCCCTGCTGGGTTTTGGCGTGGTGACGATCATCTACTCCTTTTTCTATCAAGCTGTCCGACCCAGAGATCAGTTTGATAGATAGCAAGATCGAAAGAGCCCAGGATGTGTCGGTTTCCACTTTGGATCCGGGCATTTGATATGAGGGCCCTCTGAACACCTGGATGGCCTGCTGGATGTGGAATGTGAACCCTCCAGGTTGAGCGTGGAAGATGATTTAGTGTAAGATCTGACAGCTTACGAAGTCTGATTGCATCACGGGAAGGAGATGGTATTGAATGGAAAATAATTTACTTATCTGGATGGAAGTTGGGTTCAACCTCCTTTATCTGATCCTGATTTGGGGATTGGTGGTCCTGATGCGGGTTCGGTTTGATCGCGTAAAAGAAGGTCAAAAGAATATTGCTAATTTATTTTGGGTGGCTGTATTCACGCTTGCTTTCGGGGATACGTTTCATGTTGGAACCCGCACTGTCGCCTATTTCTTGGAGGGAGGATTGGACGCTTCTGTCTCGCTTTTCGGGGCCTCGGTGGGTATCGTCGGCTGGAGCGCCCTGGTCACTGCGGTAACGGTGACCATTTTCTATCTCTTCCTGCTCGTGATTTGGATCATCCGCAACCAGGAGCGAGTCTCAGCTTTTGTATACTTATTATTTACCGTGGCCGGCATCCGCCTGGGATTACTGGTTTTACCTGAGAATCAATGGGGGCAGCCGGTGCCGGTCCAGCCCTGGTCCATGGTCCGCAACATCCCCCTCTTCGTGCTCGGTGTTGGGGTGGGTGTCTTATTTTTGTGGACGGCTGCAGCGAAGAAGGACCGCACCTACATCTGGGTTGGGATCTTGATCCTGTTTTCCTTTCTGACCTATCTGCCCGTGGTCATCTTTGTGCAGGCTGTTCCTCTCCTGGGGTTGTTGATGATCCCCAAAACCATTGCCTACCTGGGGATTGGTTGGCTGTTCTACCGCAGCTTGTACGGGGAGCAGCGGATACCAACCGGGACAGGGGATTGAGCGCCGCTCGGGAGCCGCACATTCTTGAACCTTTTTCTAGTGAGATTTGTTGTATGCCATTTAATTTCAGAGAAGCGTTAACGTACTTTTACTATAGTCTCTTCCGGACAAAAGGATCACCAGCTCGCTTATCCCCCAAACGCCTGATATTCCTTTGGATTATCTTTACCCTGTATCCCTTTTGGCAGATTTACCTGCGCCTGGGGTATTACCTGGATGAGCTTCTCTTCCCCGCTTACCGGGAACAGAAGATCGATTCTCCCATATTCATCGTGGGCAATTTCCGGTCTGGAACCACGTTCCTCCATCATCTTTTACTGCGGGATCAGGAAGCCACTGCGTTGAAAACCTGGGAGATCTTTTTTGCGCCCAGCATCACCTACCGGAAGGTATTTCGGGCCATCATCTGGGCCAGCCGCATGGTGGGGAGCCCGGTCCGGTGGCTGGTCAAGCAGTTCAACAAGCCCATTGAATCCTATATATATATGCATGAAACGGGGATCGATAAAATTGAGGAGGACAGCCATATTTTTTATCACCTGTGGTCCTCCTATAACCTCTTTGC
Source organism: Anaerolineales bacterium (assembly GCA_018335275.1). Taxonomy (GTDB): domain Bacteria; phylum Chloroflexota; class Anaerolineae; order Anaerolineales; family UBA11858; genus B10-G9. The sequence goes on from JAGXKM010000080.1 coordinate 2,432, forward strand.
CCTTTTTCCTTTTCCCGAGCTGGCTAAAAAATATATATATTATGATCAACAGGTTCCCCCGGAACAAAAAGAGAGTGATTTCCGATATTACCGGGAAATCCTGCGCCGCCATCTATTTCTTAACGAATCCAAACGCTATATCTCGAAAAACCCCGATTTCTCTCCCGCGGTGAAAACGATCCAGGAATTTTTTCCGGATGCCAGGTTCATCAATATCGTCAGGGATCCGGTGGATATGGTGCCGTCCACGATTAACATGTGGTCGACGCATTGGCACACCTTCGGCTCTCCAAAAGAAGACTACCCTCTCAAAGAAACGCTTATTGAGCATGCCAGACATTGGTACGCCTATCCCCACGAGGTGTTGAAATCCCTCCCTGAGGACCGTTATGCGGTGATTGATTTTTCAACTTTTGTTGCTGACCCCAAGCAGGTCATTGAGGGTGTGTATGAGAAATTTGGCATGGACATCACCCCCCGCTACGCCTGGATTCTTGAGAAAGAAACCGAACGTTCGCGGCATTATGAAAGCAATCACGAGTATTCACTGCAGGAGATGGGGCTGGACGAAACCTTCATTCACCGTGAGTTTGATCCCCTGTTGGATAAATATTCGTTCCAGGAATCGTACCCGAAAACACACCCGGCAAAGAGGTAGGTTAGTATGGAACGCACGGTCCCTTATACAGCATCCGAGGAGGTAGAGCTTTACCTCCGCACGTATTATTCCCTGCTGCGGACCACGGATGCGGTTCAGATCCGGACCCTGGAAGAAGTCCATTCCGGGATGAATGCCCTCCTGCACCAACGGGCGAGGGCTCAAGCGCCTGATATGTCAGCTTTCATTTACGCCTTGCTGCGCCTGCCGGATTGCGTGCATCAGGTCAGTGAAGTGGTCTTGGGCCAGAGCGCGTCCATTTTTGAGAAGGCGGGTGTGGGGGATGTGTGGTCGTGGGAGCAGGTTTCTGCGCGGGCCCGCCGCAGGCGCTGTTTCTATCATCCCCAAGAAGAGACTCTGGCCTGTATTGTCGCCAGCCGATCCGATATAGACGATGTCATCCCCCTCTTAACTGCCTACCAGATTGAATGGAACAAACTGCACATGCTTCTGGGGCACCTGCGGGGGGATCTCGACCTGGAAGATTTTCCCCGGGACCGAGGTGTTTGGAAGCGGCTGGCGGAGGAGCTGATGATGTCAGAGAGCGACATCACCCGCTGGCGCTCCATTTTGGAGGGGTCTTTCCTGAGCCGCTTGAAAGAAATTCAGGCAAAAAAATGCCGTTTTCAGGTCCGGCTGCTTAATGGATCCCTGATTGAGTACAGCAGAGCCACAAACGCCTGGTGGAGCAACATCGCCAGCAAAGCCCCGGGCGTATTGGATCGACCTATTTACTTCGTGTCCAGCAACCCGCACAGCCTGCCCAATTTGCTTTCCGGGTTTGCCATTAAGAATCAGCAGGAGCTGGAGGGGTATCTTAAGGATGCGGGTCATGAGGAATTAATGGACGAGTGGCGCCAGATTCAGTCTCAAAAGGTGCCTTCCAGCGAGGAGAATTTTTGGTATTATGCCTTGAAGAAGTACCTTCAGAGCGATGACATTGAGGAAATCTGTGAGCGCCGGAACGAGCACGAAAACAGGGTGGGGATCACCCGGGTAGACAGCGAACACTACTTCGACGTGGATGCCCAGGTCATCCGCCTTTCCGAACTTGTCCCGGAATGGCTCGATCCCCGGATTTGTGCCGAGGGAGAGGATGTCCGTTTCCTGGCGGAAAGCGATGCCCTGATTCTAAACATCGATTATCCCCTCGGGGTTGCAGCCTACAATATCCTCACCGAAGTGGCGCAACACGTCGGGGATGTTCTGGGGGTATATATCATGGGAAAAGCCGCCACCTTGAACGGTGTGGTGGGGGATATCATGATCCCCTATGTCGTTCACGATGAGCATTCCCGGAATACTTACCTGTGTCCCCGGGCCTTTACGGCAGCGGATGTCAGCCCTTTTTTGATTTACGGGACGGTGATCGACAATCAGAAAGCGGTCTCAGTGCGGGGAACTTTCCTGCAAAACCGGCGCTATATGGATGTCTTTTACCGTGAAGGGTACACGGATATTGAGATGGAAGCGGGCCCTTATCTCTCCGCCGTGTATGAGATGATCCGGCCCACACGGCACCCTGTGGATGAGATCGTTAATTTAAATCGTTTGCCGTTTGATCTGGGGCTGCTCCATTACGCTTCGGATACCCCGTTGAGCAAAGGGAAAAACCTGGGCGCGGGCACGCTGTCTTATTACGGTATGGATCCAACCTACGCCAGCGCGGTGGCAATTATTCGGCGCATTATTAATCTGGAACGCAAAAGAATTACAGGTGATACGTGAAACGAAATCAGAGAAGGTGATCTATGAGTGCTATTGGAAAATCAGTCCAACGTGTGGATGCCAGGGATAAGGTGACCGGGAAAGCCCGTTTTTCGGGAGATCTGAACCGTCCCGATCAGGCATATATGAAGATCCTGTTTGCTGGCCGGCCCCATGCTGTTGTCAGGTCCATTGACACCGCGGAGGCGGAAGCCCTGGAGGGTGTGATCGCTGTTTTCACGGCGAAGGATGTCCCGGTCAACGAGTACGGGCTGCAGGTCTTCGATCAACCGGTGTTCTGCGGCCCGGGGTCCGACAAACCATATGCGGACCGGGTCCGTTTTGTCGGGGATCAGGTTGCAGCGGTCGTTGCGGAGAGCAAAAAAATTGCCCGGGCTGCCCTGGATTTGATCGAGGTGGAATATGAGGACCTCCCCCTGCTGTATGATCCCTTTCAGGCCCTGGAGGAAGACGCTGTCCTCCTTCACCCGGACCGGGGGACCAACATCCTGGAAGAATTACGGATCCGGAAAGGTGAGGTTGAGAAAGCTTTCCAGGAGGCGGATGTCATTGTCGAATCCACGTACCACACCCCCGCCCAGGAACACGCCTTCATGGAGCCGGAAGCCGGGTTGGCTTATATCGATGAAGGGGGTAGGGTTGCTGTGGCGGCAGGATCCCAGTGGGCTCATGAGGAGCGGGAGCAGGTTGCCCATGCCCTGGATCTGGAAGAGGACCAGGTGCGGATCATGCATCCGCATACGGGAGGAGCGTTCGGGGGCCGGGAGGATATTTCCGTTCAAATTGCGCTGGGGTTAGCTGCCATGCGCTTGCACGAACGCGGCATCGATCGCCCTGTAAAGGTCGTCTGGAGCCGGGAAGAATCGATCCGGGGCCATCACAAGCGGCACCCCTATCACATTAAAGCCCGTTGGGGGGCGAACCGGGAGGGGGAGATCACTGCTGTAGAGGTGGATATCACCGCGGATGGGGGGGCGTACATGTCCACGTCCAATAAGGTGCTGGGAAACGCCACCCTGATGTGCGCTGGACCCTACCGGATTCCCAACGTGAAAGTGGACGCCCGGGCGGTGTGCACGAACCGCGTTCCCGCCGGTGCATTCCGCGGGTTTGGCGGGCCCCAGGGCGCGTTCTCAGCGGAGTGCCAGATCAACAAGTTGGCGGAAGCATTGGACATGGATCCGGTGGAAATCCGCATGAAAAACGCATTACGGGAGGGGGATCTGATGTCTGTCCAGACGCCTATGCCGGGCGGCGTGAGCATTCCCCAGGTGATATCCCGCTGCGCGGAGGAATCCGGGTGGAAGAAGAAGGATGGGGTGTGGTGGAAGGAAGAGGAACCGGAAGACCCTCAAAAACCGCACCTGAAGCGGGGCAAAGGGTTCGCGTGCGGCTTTAAAAATGTGGGCTTTTCCCTTGGCTATAAAGACAATGCCTGGGCGACCATTGAGCTGCATGGGGGAAAGGAGATCGAGGAAGTCATTGTCCGCCAGGCGGGCGCCGACACGGGGCAGGGTGCTCATACCGCGATCACCCAGATGACAGCCGAGGCAGTGGGTGTGCCTGTGGAGAAGGTCCGTTTGATCACCGCGGATACAGAAGAAACCCTGGATTCCGGCAGTAACTCCGCCTCGCGGATGACGTTTATGTCTGGAAACAGCATCCGCGGCGCAGCTGAGGCGGCCTTAGAGAAATGGAAAGATGAAGATCGGCCTGCGGTCGGCACCTACCAGTATTTCGCCCCGCCCACCACGGATTATGATCCCCAAACGGGCGAGTCCAAGCCAAATTTTGCTTACGGTTATGTCGCCCAGATGGCGGAAGTGGAAGTGGACACTGAGACCGGGGAGATCACCGTCTTGAACTTCGTGTCAACGAACGATGTGGGCAAGGCGATCAACCCGGAGCAGGTGGAGGGACAGATTGAAGGCGGTGTGACGCAGGCGCTCGGGTGGGTGTTGACGGAAAATTTCATTCAGGAAGACGGATATGTGAAAACGGATATGTTCTCCACCTACCTGATTCCCACGGTCCGGGATGTGCCTCAAAAGATGAAACCTGTGATCATGGAATATCCGGACCCCAATGGGCCCTGGGGGGCCCGGGGGATGGCGGAGATGCCCTTCATTCCCACCGCGCCCGCTGTGGTCGCTGCTGTCCAGGATGCTCTCGGCATCTGGTTTGATGACTTTCCCCTCACCCCGGAACGGGTGGTAAAGGGGCTGTGGGAACGGTCTTGAAATGGCCTGATCTTTAGAGCGCAGAGGGATTGGGTGGGACACAGTTTCCACCCCCACGAAACCATGAAGATGGATCTTTGAGTGGGAGAGGAATCAGGGAAGAGAAAGGATGTGAACGTGAAATTCGATTTTGGGGCCTTGGTCCGTTTCCTTTATAAATCTTTTTTCAAGTCGAAAGGGAAGCATTACCACCTGACGCCCAAGCGTCTTGGTGTACTTCTTCTTTCTCTGGGGATTTATCTTCCTGTGCAGCTGTTGATCTGGTCGGGCCTGTTTTTAGATGAGGTCTTCTTCCGCGGCTATCAGGATGTGCAGATTCAATCCCCTGTGTTCATCATCGGCAATCCCCGGAGCGGGACCACATTTCTCCATCGTTTGCTGGCAAAGGACAGGGAGAATTTTCTTTCCATGAAAACGTGGGAGATCTTTATCGCTCCCTCCATTTTCATGCGCAAAGTGCTTATGGCGCTGGCCCGGGCTGGACGGGCGGTGGGTGCGCCCATTCAGCGCAGGTTAATGCGTTTGGAAAGGGAATGGCAGCGCGAAAACGTGATCCATAAATTAGCTATTAACGCCCCGGAAGAAGACGAATACCTGTTGATTCATATCTTTTCTACCTTGAAGATCTGGTCGTTTGCGGCCATGCTGGATGAAGCGCACCCTTATGTTTATTTTGATTCCCTGATGGAATCCCAGCAAAAAGAGCGGATCCTGGATTTTTACGCCCGCTGTCTGCAAAGACATCTCTTCATGCATGAAGAAGAGGGTCGTTATTATCTGGCCAAAAACCCTAATTTTTCCCCCATGGTGGATTCCCTGCTGGCTCGGTTTCCAGACGCGAAATTCATTTATCTGGTGCGCAACCCTCTGGACGCGGTCCCATCTCACCTCAGTCTGAAAGAGGCGGAATGGCAGATGCTGGGTGATCCCCTTGAGGACTATGCCAGCCGTGACTTCATCCTGGAATCCTCGCTGCACTGGTATACCTACCCGCTGGAGCGGCTGGCTGAAGAGGATCAAAGCAGGTATATCGTGGTCAATTTCGATCAGATGGTGGCTGATCCCAGAAAGGCTGTGGGGGAAATTTACCGCAGGCTGGGATATGAGATCACCCCGGAATATGAAAAGGTCCTGCGCAGGGCCACCGAGCGCAGCCGCAATCATGAAAGCGATCACACGTACTCGCTGCAAGAAATGGGCTTGGATCGCGAGCAGATGGTGCGCATGTACCAATCCGTTTTCGACAGGTTCCAATTCGCTGCCCGAGAACCTGGCGGCCGGGAGAAAAAGGGAGGTTTATGAAAGTCGTTTTCACGTCATTGTTTCGAGAAGGGATGGGTGGAGGTGCCGGGAGGGTCGCCCATGAGCTGGCCCATCATTTTGCGGATGTGCATGACACAGTGATGATCTGCCCCGCGGATCAAACAGGGCTCAGGAAAACGGATGGCGACTTGAAGTTGTTTGGCGTGCGCAGTGCGGGTGATGATGAGTTTCACATGCCCAATCTGACCGCGAAAACGGTCCGGGCTATCTTTGATTTTCTGAATGATTATCACCCGGATATCATCCACGCCCATGATCCTGCTCTGCTGGGTTTGATCGGCCAGGTATGGGCCCGGATGAATCTGGTCCCCTTTGTGCATACCGCTCACGTTTTGCCTTCCAGAGCTCTGGATTTCGGGACCACGGAAGCTTTGAATATTAAACTCCTGCAGAGTTCTTTCAGTGAATCGGTCACCCGCAGAGCCCTGTCTGATTTCTATGAGAACTGTGATGCGATCGTCGCTCTCAATCAATCTGCCCTGGAGTCCATGCGGAGTTTTGGATATAAAGGGAAGTTGTACGTCATCCCTAACGGCAGGAATCTTCAGCACTATCAGGGCTGTCAGTTTGCGGATATTGATGCTCAAGAAAAGGTGATCACGTTCATCGGCTTTATTTCGGAGCGTAAAAATCAAGCCTATTTGCT
>JAGXKM010000199.1 GCA_018335275.1 Anaerolineales bacterium
AACCTTTCCCCTCAACTCCAGGGCAGAGTCATATACGATCGGATCACGCTCTTTAACAAACCGAGTCTTGACAGCCAGGAAAAGCGGTTGAAGTGGAAAGACGATGTCATCCCCATCACTCAAGTGACGATTGGCGATCGTGAGCCCAGCCACAACCGCATCTGGTACAAGATCGGAAATCAGGGATTCGCCCATTCGGGAGGCGTTCAGCCTGTTCAGACTTCCTTGAATCCGGTGGTCGAAGACCTGCCTGATTACGGGGCCCTGGCTGAGGTATCCGTTCCTTTTACAGACGCGCTCTGGGAGCCTGGCGCCACCTACCGCGTTGCCTACCGTTTATATTATGAAACCACCCACTGGGTCAAAGACGTCACCTATGCTGATGACGGAACCGCGTATTATCAAATATTGGAAGACAAATGGGATTGGGAGTATTTTGTCCCTGCCCGGCACCTCCGGATCATCCCCCACAGGGAACTGACCATGATCTCTCCCCATGTCCCCAGCTATGCGAAACGAATTGAAGTTTATACCGAAAAACAAATGGTCGTGGCCTTTGAATGGGACAAACCGGTTTACATGGTTAAAGCTTCCACGGGCTCGAAATTCAGCACAGGTGTTTATTCCACGCCCGCTGGCCGTCACATCACAAACTATAAGCGCCCCTCCCGACATATGGCCAGGGGAAATTTAGCCCATAATGGGTACGATCTACCTGGTGTGCCCTGGGTGATTAACATCACCGATGACGGTATCGCTCTTCACGGCACATACTGGCATAATGACTTCGGGCAACCACGCAGCCACGGCTGCATCAACCTTCCCTCCAAAGCAGCCAAATGGTTTTATCGCTGGACGCTTCCTTATGTCCCCCCCCATGAAAAAATGATGTATGACAAAGCTGGAACAAGCGTCAATGTCATCAGTGGGACATAGACACCCAAATTCTTTTTCACAAACCTTTCAACCTGGGAGATTACATGCACACAGCTTTTCAATACCCGAAATATGTTTTGAAAAGGAAAATCTTCTCCTTTGCGAATAAATTCTACGTTTACAATCCAAAGGATGAAGTGATCTTCTTCAGCCATCAGAAAATGTTCAAACTAAAAGAGGACATCCGCGTCTACAGCGACGAGGAGAAATCTCAAGAGCTTCTTCTCATTCAAGCTCGACAGGTCATCGATTTCGCCGCTTCCTATGATGTCATAGATGCCACCACGCAGGTGCATGTGGGTATCATCAGGCGGAAAGGTTTTCGCTCTATGGTCCGGGACAAATGGCACTTACTCACCCCTTCCGAAGAGGAACTGGGCACCATTGAAGAGGACAGCCTCGGCAGCGCACTTCTGCGGAGATTTATCCTCGGCTCCCTCCTCCCTCAAACATACCGTGTTCAGGTGCTGGGGGATCCAGTTGCCACCTTCCGCCAGCGCTTTCATCTCCTGCGGTACATCCTGGAAATAGACCTTTCAGAGAACAGCAGGGAAAAACTTGATCCCCGGATGGGGATCGCAGCCGGAATTCTATTGGGTGCCATTGAAGGCAGGCAAAATTAATCATAGAATAGGGTCAAGATCGAAGGATCACGGATTTCGTTCTAAAAAGGAGCCCCGATGCCAAGATTAACCATCGAAGAGCATGGCACATATGAAGTGGAAGCCGGGACACGATTGGTGAGGGCAATTGAAGACGCAGGCATCAACATTCTCCACCGCTGCGGCGGGTATGCGAAATGCACCACATGCCGGGTGGAATTTCTATCCGGAGAGCCGGCCCAGATGACGAAAGCAGAAAAAGAAAAATGGAAAGAGAAGGACACCTCAGGCGTGCGTCTCTCCTGCCAGATGACGATTGAGGATGAGATGAGGATCAAAGTGATCAACACGGTGGAGAGCACGGGGCTAGAGGATCCAGGGGACACCCCGAAAGAGGATATTACGCCGGAGCCGGAGTGGGTCCCCACAAACACATAGCATGTCGCGCGAACCGTTATTTGCAGGCTTGGTGGTCGATGAGCAGGATCAACCCGTTTCCACCGCCTACGTGGGAGGGGATCCGTGTTATGTCGTGGATGACGAAGGTTTTAAGCGCCACATCCCCGCTGAAAAAGTGGACCGACAGGTGCTGAAGAGAATGCGCGAGCTCATCCAGGGGCATGAGGACATCCTGAGTGAACAAGCAGCCAAAATGCTGGGCCAAGATGACATCTTTTCCCAGGCCATGCTTAAGGAACAATTGAAAAACATAGATCAACAATTCGAAGAAGTCTTAGAAACAGGGATTCCGGAAGAAGCACGAGCTTACCTGGGGATGACCGGGTTTCAAATATCCATCAATCACCACGGAGATGTTTTAGAGGTGCGTCAACCGGGAACTCACCCGTCCGCCTAATTATGAATGATATGCCTTCCCCCCACATTGTGAACGTTGATGAATCAAATTTTGACTACCAGGTTTTAGCCTACTCGCAAAAGAAGCCTGTGATCGTCGATTTCTGGGCAGAATGGTGCGACCCCTGCCGGAGGATAACGCCCGTCCTGGAACGTTTAACCCAG
>JAGXKM010000200.1 GCA_018335275.1 Anaerolineales bacterium
GTGAGGAGCTCAGTGAAGAAGAGCTGATCGCGCTCGTCAAGGAAGACCTGGCTGCACGGGAAGGAGTGGACGTCGATGAGATCGGCCACCCCAGTGTAGAAAAGAAAACCTGGAGTGACACCTCTCTTGGCTGCCCGGAAGAAGGCATGATGTACGCTGAAGTGCTTACCCCTGGCTACCAGATCATCCTTTCCATTGGCGGACCGGCCTCCATTGAGCAGTTCGATTACCGCACCGATATGATGGGCAACTTCAAACTCTGTGAGTAACCCCGGAGAAGCAAAAAAACCTGCGGAGGTCACCTCCGCAGGTTTTGGCTTTTAAGGGGTGTGATTTAGTAACTGTACATCTCTGGAGGATTTGGGGAATCCTATGAAATTGTTAGCTAAGAATCATACTTTTTGATTTTATTCTGATTGTTGCTTTCCGTTAGCTGTGTATACGGGTACAATGAAGGAAAGTCTCTAATTAAGAAACGTGGGAACAAAAGGGGGATCTGATCCGTCCTTAACACTGAGGAAGGTTCCGGTAAGAAGGAGGATGAGATGGATATGAAGATCAGCATGAAGGTCAAATATTTCCTATTGGTAACCCTTTTAGGTGTTTTGATCGTCGGCTGTGTGGGGAGATCACCGGCTGCGCCCTCTCCGACAGCGCTCGCGGACGAACCCACCGCAGATGTTTCACCGACGGTGGAAGTCGATGAGGGAGAAAGTGGGGTGGAGACGGCGATTGCGGTACCCACGGAGACAGCCCTCACGCCCACCGTGGAACCAACGAAGGAAACCACCTGCACCTGCGCTCCTGCGCCCAAAGCTTCGGAGACGGTGGAAGCGACCCCTGTGGTGATCACAGGAGGGGAGAAAGCAGAGATGATCGAGAAAGTCAAAGCGGACCTTGCCTCGCGGCTGGGGATCAGCGAGGATGAGATCAGCGTGGTCAGCGCGGAAGCGAAAAATTGGAGCGACGCTTCCCTGGGCTGCCCGGAGGAGGGGATGATGTACGCCCAGGTTCTCACTCCTGGATATCAGATTATATTATTGGCGAATGGTGTAGAGTACGATTATCGGACTGATCAGGGATATTTCAAGATATGTAAGCAATAAATTTGATCTTGGAAAATAGAAAATGCCCTTCGATGATCGAAGGGCATTTTCTTGACTACTTATCAGGGAAGATTATTTTACAAATTTCCCGGCAGCGTTTAATGCTTGATCAGCCTGCAGGAAGCCTGAACCATAATCCCCACCATCCCAGGTTGCTGTGTAAAAATATGGTTCTTCGAAAGGGAAAGCAACGATGGCATCATCCGCGGGTAGGGGATCACCCTTTGCAGCTTTTTTTAAGATAAACTCCATTTTCGATTGTTCGATATCAGGATTATCCTGCAAAATCAACGCAGCCATCCCAGCAACATGGGGAGAAGCCATGCTTGTTCCGCTTAGGTAGTAATAATCTAGATCATTGGCAAAGGCAGATTTATAAGGCCCTACAATCCATGCACCAGGTGCAGTGACATCCAGGTCCTGATGTTTTTGATCCAGATCTTTGTTGGGCCGTGAGCTGAAGTCTTCCAAATACGTCTGCCAGTTGTTCCCCAATTCATCTCCCATATTTAACTTCTCCGGCACGTCACCAGTCCAACCGTTCAAGAACATAGAAGCCCAACCTCCGGCTCCGGCGGAGATGATCTGTTCTAAGCCACCAGGGTAACCCATGCCATCTGATCCATTGTTTCCTGCAGAAGCAACAACAACGACACCTTGGGCAATTGCATTATCTACTGCAGCTTCGATTTCTGCGGACGGGGTTGGACCTCCAAGGCTCATATTGATCACAACGGGGCCATCAAGAGTTGGAGCCAAGTCTGCAATATAGTTTATTCCTGCCGCAATCATTGCATCAGTTCCACCAGACAACTGGAGTGTTCCAGAAGGTGTATCAACTTCCCAGGCGTCAAGAACCAGAACAGGGATTATGGTTGCTTTTGGAGCAACGCCATCAACCCAAAACGAGTTGTTCACATTAAAACCAACTACTGTGCTGGTTACGTGAGTTCCGTGTCCACTTGCAAGGTCTGTAATAAATCCTCGATCATCTCGTAGGTCACCTATCATCAGTCCAGATGTATCATCCCAATAGATGTCGTGGGAAAAGCCTTTTCCTAGGTCCCAAGCAATATTCGCTTGTGAAAAAAAGAATGGCCACTGTGGCACTAAGCCTGTGTCCAGAACAGCAACATAAACTCCTTCACCATTATTCTCAATGTTTTCGGTATCAACCAGATCTGTCCAAAATGGAGTTACTGATGGCAATGCCGAAGATGTAATGTTTGTTGTTGTGACTGCTTCTGCGAATTTTGCATCGGTCATGTCAGGGGTAAAAAGATTAAGTGGGTTATCCCCTGATGTGGCTGTAGCCTGAGGTACAGTTGCTATCAGTAAAACAAATACAAATATAAAGCTTATAAACCGTTTCATGATGTTAATTCCTCCTGTGAACGTAGTGTGGGTAGGAAATTTTTTTCGTTTCAAGGTTCTGGTAGGGGG
>JAGXKM010000081.1 GCA_018335275.1 Anaerolineales bacterium
TTTACACAAAGAGCGGGGAGTACACATTTAACGTCGATGATGTCAGAGTCCCTTACTCCGACAGCACAGTGGACACATTCAACTCCTCAAGCAAAGCGGGGTTTGGCAAGCAGCCAGACCTGGAACGGGGTAAGGTCCCTGAGGATTGGTGGTATTTTCCCGTCGTGGCCCGCCTGCATTCAGAGCGCACGGGGTACCCTACCCAAAAACCGGAAAGCTTGATGGAACGCATCATCCTCGCCTCCTCAAATCCCGGGGATATCGTGGCGGATTTCTTTGCAGGCTCGGGAACAACAGCTGTCGTTGCCTCCCGGTTGGGGCGGAAATTCATCGCCAGTGATGCACAGTGGCGGGCGGTTCACACTGCCAAGACGCGATTCGTCCAGGACGCACAGCGAAGAGACGTGCGGGAAGAGAAGGGGACAGACCCCTTTTCTATAAAGATCGAAAGGGAGCAAGAGGTCCCGGAGCCCACCATCTACCCCTTGAGCCCGGATGAAGAGAAGCTTATCCACCAGAAGGGTCGTACCGTACACCTCGAAGGAAGCTTGCTGTCCGCCTTAGATTATTGGGAGATAGACCCTTTTTGGGATGGAGAAATTTTCCGAAGCGTCGTTCAGTCCGCGCGCTCACGCCGGAAAGAACATATTGCTGAAAAGCTTACTTTGCCCTCCCAGGGGGAGAACGTATGTGTGCGTTTGGTTAAGGTCAATGGAGAGCAGTTTCAAACCACCTGCCTAAAAGCGTAAAACCACACCGCTGCTGGGTGTGGTCATGTTTTGTGCTCTCTCACTCAACTGGAATCAGATATCTAATTTATATCCTTTCCCCCGGATGGTGATGATCAATTCCGGGTTATTGGGGTCTTTTTCGATCGCTTTCCTGAGCCAATTGATATGCACATCGAGGGAGCGGGTGTCTTCCGTGTAATCTGTCTGCCAAACCTTACTGAACAGGACTTCCCTTTCGACCATCCCTCCCGCTTTTTCCATGAGCATTTTCAGTAATTCCACCATCCGGGGAGTGATGTGTTCTTCATTATCCTGACAGCGTACAGTTTGTCGGTCTATATCCAGATGAATGGGCCCGGCTTCAATCACTTCTTCACCGTCTCCTGGGATAAGGGGTATGATCCGGTTTTCCAATTTTCGGATGGTGAACGGCAGGATGAGCTGAACGTCAGCGACGACGTTATTCGTGGGGATGTAATTAGCGGAATTGATCAGAATGATGGGAAGGTCAGGATCCTTGCTTTGGATGGACTTACAAATCCTGGTCCCGGTCGTGCGCATGGATGCGGCATCAATGATCAGGATATCCGGTTTGATCTTGGGAACTTTTTGGCGGGCCGCTTTCCCTGTGGATACGACAGTGACTTGATAATCTCTTTGTTTCAGATCAGGGACGAAAGCAGGTGTGTCTGCTCGATTCTTTCCAGCCCAGAGAATGTTTGCTTTAGGAGCTTGGCTGTCAGCCATTACATTTACCTAATCATTATCTTAAGATTTTCATCACAGATTCTAATGGATATGAAATTATAATGAAAATGTAAAAAAATAGCAAATAATAAATTGCTTTGGTTTTATTAAGATTGGCAGGTTATCAGGATTGTACCAAAAATACTTTAGAATTAATAGAGGTTCCGCGGTTTTTAGCTTTACAAATTTATTATATGGATGATCAGGTGAGGGGGATGTTACAATTTTAGTTGCATTGAAGACGGAACCATAGCCAGGGATCAAGGTGTTAATTCATTCTGCTTCTCAACTATTGACGACTGCCGGCGGCCCCCAGCGAGGACATGATTTGGGGAATCTGGAGGTTATTAAGGATGGCGCGGTCCTGATTGAGGGGGGATTGATCGTTGAAACTGGGGCTTCCGAGGATCTGTTAGCTAAATATCCTGATCAGGAGCAGATCAATGCCCGGGGACGCGTGGTGATGCCGGGTTTTGTCGATCCCCATACCCATGTCCTTTGGGCGGGAGACCGGGCGCTGGAATTCGAGTTGCGGGCTCAAGGGAGATCATACCTGGAGATCATGGAAGCGGGGGGAGGGATTGTTTCCACGGTGAAAGCGACCCGCAAGGCGTCTCTGGCGGATCTCAAATCCCAAACCCGGAAGCGGCTTCAGAACATGTTCGCTCATGGAACCACAACAGTGGAAGCGAAGACGGGTTACGGCTTGGAGATGAAATCAGAACTCCGCTCTCTCCAGGCTTACTTGGAGCTGGCGGAAGAAGTGCCTCAAGACATGGTGATCACTTTCTTGGGCGCGCACGCAGTTCCTCCGGAGTATGCGGGTGCCCCGGAAGGTTACACTGCTCTGGTGTGCCGGGAGATGCTTCCCGGGATTAAAAAATGGTGGTCCAAACATACGTCCCGCTCTTTACCCTTTGTGGATGTCTTTTGTGAGGAAGGCGCGTTTAACCTCTCCCAAAGCCGCCTTATTTTAGAGACAGCTCAAAGCTTGGGTTTTGCAATCAAGATTCACGCGGACGAATTCAAGAATCTGGGGGGAGCCCGGCTGGCTGCCGAGCTTGGAGCTGTATCTGCGGACCACCTGGTCGTAACCTCTCAAGAAGATATTGAGGTCCTGGCAGGGTCGGATACCGTGGCCGTGGCACTGCCCTGTACGCCTTTTGGATTAGCGGAGGGCGATTACACGCCAGCCCAGGAGATCCTGTCTGCGGGTGGATTGTTGGCGGTCGCTACAGATCTCAACCCCGGTACGGCCTGGTGTGAATCGATGCAGTTCGCGGTCGCTTTAGCCTGCCGCTATATGAACCTATCGCCTGCTCAAGCCATCGTTGCTGCTACGATAAATGCTGCTGCAGCTGTAGGGAAAGAAAGCGAAGTTGGTTCCCTGGAACCGGGAAAGAAGGCCGATATCATTATCCTGGATGTATCAGATTACCGCCACCTGGGGTATCGATTTGGCATAAATCTTGTCCACAGGGTGATCAAGGACGGAAAATACGTACCAAGCGAGGAGTTTTCATGAATTTAATTAATGATTCGTTGTTGATCTGGATTGTCGTTGCAGGAATTGGGCTGCTGGTTCTGCGTTTCATATTAAATGTGACCAAGAAAGTACTCAGCATCGGGTTTATTGTCCTGGTGGTGGTGGCTATCTATATTCTGATATCCAATTATTTGGCTCAACCCGCTCTACCTTGAACGGCTTTTCTGTCTCCAGTGGCTGCTCGCTGTGAATTGAAGGGGAGAAGGGGTTATTATGATCCACCTTGATCAAGCCCGGGCCTGGTATCCTGATGACGATCCCACACATGGTTTTGCCCATGTCCTGCGTGTGTACGGTTTGGGGGAATATATAACCCAGCAAGAAGGAGCAAGGTGGGATATCGTCCGTTCAGCTGTCCTGCTCCATGACGCGCAAGGGGACACAGACAGGGGAGGGCATCACCTGGCTGCCGCCCTGTTTGCAAAACAAGTGTTGGAAAAGGAAGGATGGCCGAGCGAGGATATCTCCGCTGTGCAGCATTGTATTCGAGCCCACCGGTTTCGGGACCCGGGTGAGGTGCCCCAGACTCTGGAAGCAAAAGTGCTTTTCGATGCCGACAAGTTAGATGCGATTGGAGCTGTAGGGACGATGCGCGCTATCGCCTACGCTGTCCATAACGGGCAGGATTTGTATCACAGTCCGTCGAAGAGATTTCTGGAAACGGGTCAGAAAGAACCCGGGGAACCGCATACGCCTGCCCATGAATATCATTTCAAACTACGGCATTTATCGGCGAAGATGTACACGGACACGGGTCAACGGTTGGCGGAGGAACGACATCAAATCATGGTCCAGTTTTTTCAGCACCTGGATCAGGAACTCCGGGGTGTATCTTAAATTTCTCTGCGGTTTCTTTGTTAGCAGAGGAGTGTTTCGTCAGGGGGAAACAAGGCAAAAAAAGGCTGAGGCTGTGAAGCGGGGGGATATCAACTTTTTAGTATTTTTTCCAACTGATCTAATTCAATGCGGGAGGTGAGATCGAGGGAAAGAGGGGTCACTGAGACCACCTTATCGATGTGGACCGCATAGATGTCTGAGTCAGGAGGAGCTTCATCCCAATCGTCGGCAACCTGGTAGCCGATCCGGGTTTCGTCATCAAATGATTCCCTTTCTGGGGGAAGGACTTTATAATATCGGACGGGAGATAATCGGGTAATTTTCCAGGGGGTTTCAGGGGTCGCATCTGCGGGGATCTCAACCTTAAGGACCTTCACGTCCTCCGGCATTGTTTTCTCTAAAATCAGCTTTCCAAAATAATTCGTGAAATAGGCTGCGGTGCTGAAGTCGATATGGGGGGCGTGGGAGAGATGATATTTATCCTCCGTGTCCAGGGAGACAGCCAGGGAGGGGATACCGGATGCGCTGGCTTCCAGGGCAGCGCCCACTGTGCCGGAGATGGTGACCCCGGTACCCACGTTAAGTCCGTAATTAATCCCGGAAACAACGAGATCCGGTTTTCGGGAGCTGATCTCTAAAATGCCGTGAAGGACAGCTTGAGCTGGGGTTCCCCCCACAGCATGAACGGTCCATGGTTTTCCGTTCACGGTTACTTCCTCAAGATCAATTTTCCCGTCGGAGTGAGCGGGCAAACTTCGACCTGCTCCGGAGGATTGTTCGCGAGGAGCGACCACGTCGACAAAACCGAGTGGATCCAGCGCTTCCGCAGCCGCCCACAGACCGGGGGAGCGAATGCCGTCGTCGTTTGTGAGTAAGATAACAGGTTCTGACATATAATCCCTCAAAAAAATGGAAGAGCGGAGAGTCCGCTCTCATCGTGAGCACCCTCGGCGTGATTCGAACACGCGACCCCTTACTCCGCAAGCAAGTGCTCTATCCACTGAGCTACGAGGGCATATTGTTAAATTCAAGCGGGGAGGGTGGGATTCGAACCCACGGTCGAGTATAACCCCGACAACCGCTTAGCAGGCGGCCCCAATCAGCCACTCTGGCACCTCCCCACGGGTGCATCAGGCGGAGGGAGAGGGATTCGAACCCCCGGTGGGCTGTTACACCCACAGCTGTTTTCAAGACAGCCGCCTTCGTCCACTCGGCCATCCCTCCTAAAGAAAACTCTTTCCGAGCGGGGAGATTTTACCATAGGAGATATAGCAACGCAATGCAACAGCGGGTGTTCCCTTGACCAAACCCCTCTTGCAAGCTACAATGCAAGCTTGCGGATGGCTGGCTGGAAGTTGAATTCGTCATCCGCTGTTTTCTTTATTAATGAACCTGATCAAACATGTTTGAGAATTTATCGGATCGTCTGCAAGATATATTTTATAACCTGCGCCGGCGCGGGAAACTTTCTGAAGAGGATGTAAATGCGGCGATGAAAGACATCCGGCTGGCTTTGTTGGAGGCGGATGTCCAATATGGTGTTGTGCGGGATTTCGTCGCCCGGGTTAAAGAGCGTGCCGTGGGGGAGGAGGTTTCTAAGGCATTAAATCCGGGTCAGCAGGTGGTAAAGATCGTCCATGAGGAGTTGACGGAAACCCTGGGCGAACCTGTACCTTTGGATTTGCATGGTCCAAAACCGAGGTCGATCATGCTTGTCGGCCTGCAGGGATCCGGAAAAACAACCACGGCCGGGAAATTAGCACGCTCCCTACGCTCCCAGGGGGAGCGGGTGCTCCTGGTGGCCGCAGACCCATATCGGCCTGCTGCTGTGGAGCAGTTAAAGACCTTGGGTGAAGAGTTGTCTGTAGCGGTGTATTCTGAATTGGACAGTTCTCCTCCTGAAATAGCGGAGGGAGCCCAGCATCGAGCGGAACGTGGTGGATTCAGCGTGATGATCATGGATACTGCGGGACGCTCCCAGGTGGATGAAAGTCTGATGTCGGAGTTGGCAGCGATCCAAAAGCGGGTTCAGCCCACAGAAACGCTGTTAGTCGTCGATGCCATGATCGGCCAGGAAGCGGTCAATGTGGCTCAAGGATTCAAGGACTCTGTGCCTTTGACCGGTCTTGTGATGACCAAGATGGACGGGGATGCCCGGGGTGGGGCCGCGATTTCCATCCGATCTGTGACCGGCATCCCGATCAAGTTCTTAGGGACCGGTGAAAGCCTGAAGGAGCTTGAAACGTATAATCCCTCTCGATTGTCATCCAGAATCTTGGGCATGGGGGATGTGATCGGACTCATTGAACGGGCTGAAGATGCTGTGGATGAAGAAAAAGCCCGTCAGCAAACGGAGCGGATGTTGTCCGGTGAGTTCACCCTGGAGGATTTTGCTCAGCAGCTGAAGCAGCTCAGGAAAATGGGCCCTATTGGGAAGATCATGGATATGCTGCCGGGACAAATGGGAGCGATGGCGCAGCAGATATCTCCCCAGGACGCTGAGAAGCGTTTGAAAACCACGGAAGCAATCATTCATTCTATGACACCTGAGGAGCGCCGAAACCCTAAGGTGCTGAATGCCAGCCGCAGGCGGCGGATCGCGGATGGCTCCGGGACTCGCGTTTATGATGTGAATCAGTTGGTAAAACAATATCGGGAAGCTAAAAAGTTGTTTGAACGATTACGAAAGTCAGGTATGGGAAACTTATCGCAATTGTTTGGATAAATGTTTCTGGTTATAATATATGTCGCTGGAGTGTAGACTCGAGCGCGTTCAATTTTGTAAATAATCAAGGAGAAAGTATTATGGTTCGAATTCGCCTACGCCGTGCAGGAGGCAGGGGACAACCCACGCACCGCATCGTGGCTGCGGATAAGGAAAGCCCCCGGGATGGACGGTTTATCGAGATTTTGGGAGATTATAACCCCAGAACGGAACCGGCAACAATCCGGGTCAAGGAAGATCGGGTTTACCATTGGTTGAGCGTTGGCGCTCAACCGTCGAAAGCAGTCCTTCAGGTGTTCAACGTGATCGGATTAATGGATCGGTACCAGCGTTTCCAGGATGGAGAGGAGATAGAAACGCTGTTGGAGGAGGCCGAAGAAGTCCAGCGGGAACACAACAAAGACCCTCGAACTCGTCGAGATGATTTGCAGTCAAAGGCTGCAGCCAAGAAGGAAGAAGAGGAAGCGGAAGAACCGGAGGAGATTCCGGCAGAAGCTGAAGAGGAACCCGACATCGACGAGGAAGATGAGGACGAAGTTGAAGAAGAGCAGGAAGAAGAGATTGACGTCGACGAGGAAGAAGACGAAGACGAGGAAGAAAGCGACGTTGATGAGGAAGATGAGGACGAGGAAGACGACGACGAAGAGGAAGAAGAAAGCGAAGTCGATGAGGAAGATGAGGAAGATGAGGACGAGGAAGACGGCGACGAGGAAGAGGACGAAGACGAGGAAGAAAAGGATGAATAATCTCCCTCACACCTTGAATAACGCAGTATCAACACGGCGGAGGTTTCGTTGAAAAAGCTCATTGAATATATTGCCCGTTCTTTGGTCAATGATCCCACGCAAGTGGAAGTCACCTATCGTACCCATGGTGATCAAGTCAATTATCAGCTTAAAGTTGCCCAAGAAGATATGGGGCGTGTGATTGGTAAGAACGGTCGGGTCGCGAATGCGATGCGCACCTTGGTTGAAGTGGCAGTTGCCCAAAAGGGAAAACAAGCCAAGCTCGATATTGTCGAACCGAGATGATGGAACGGGAAGAAAGCGAACATCATTCTGAAGGGGCCACTGAGGGGACCCCGGGCTTTGTCGTGGTTGGAAAGCTGCGCAAACCTCACGGTGTCCGGGGAGAAATGGTAATGACAGTGGCTACCGACTATCCTGAGCTGCTGTCTCCCCCCCGGCAGGTGTTTGTAGGGGAAGAATATCAGCCCTTTACGGTCCGCAGCGTTCGCTGGCACCGAGATGATATCTTGATCGCTTTTGAGGGGATTGAGGATCGCGATCAGGTGGGGGTTTACAGAAATCACTTGCTTTTCATGCGGGCAGACGATTTACCCGACTTATCTGAAGAAGAATTTTATATTCACGAACTGATCGGTTTAGACGTGATCAGCGATGCGGGGCAGAATTTGGGCACGGTTCGCGAAATTCTGGCCACCGGAGCCAATGACGTCTATGTCGTGAAGCGGGAAGGAAGAAAAGAAATTCTTCTCCCCGCAACCGAAGAGGTCATCCTGGAAATCCTTCCTGAGGAAAATCTGCTCAAAGTTCATCTTCTTCCCGGGTTAGTCGAGGATGAGGATTTCGACCGCTAATCCTCCTTCAAGCCATTATCTAAACCATTTGCTTTGCTTTTTATTTCTTCCGCTGCTGTGGTATAAATTCTGTGTTCACAGCCCATCCCATAGGCAGCACGAATCCTGATTTGATCATCCAGACCCCTTTATGCTACATTTAAATATGAAGGTGGGAGATGAAACATGGTTTGCGAACTGCTGTGTCTGTTCATTCGTTTGACTCATTCTCCAAAACGCGGATGAGGGGAGGAAGAGATGGAGGAAAACATCAAGTATTGGGTGGGGTTCAACATTGTGAAAGGTATTGGTCCTGTCCGTTTGCAGTCCTTGATGGATGTCTTCGGGGATATTCGTACCGCCTGGGAGGCAGCTCCCTCCCAACTGCGCGGAGCAGGATTGAGCGAAAAGCTCTCCCTTCGGGTCCGGGATGTGCGTCAAGGAGTGGATTTGGACCAGTTGATGAGCAGGATCCAAAGAGAGGGGATCACCATTCTGACCTGGAGGCAAGATGGATATCCTGATTCATTGCGAGATATCCCCCAATCTCCCCCCGTTTTATACACGAAGGGGGAGTGGAAAGAGCGTGATCGCAGGGCGGTAGCTGTGGTGGGGACCCGGCGATATACTTCCTACGGCAGACAAGCTGCGGAAGAGCTAACCCGGGCCTTGGCCCATCAGGGGATCACCGTGGTCAGCGGATTGGCCCGAGGGATTGACGGGATCGCCCATCGAACTGCTTTGGATTCGGGAGGGAGGACGATAGCTGTTTTGGGGA
>JAGXKM010000201.1 GCA_018335275.1 Anaerolineales bacterium
GACGGGAATGATCCGCATGATGGAATCCATGCGGTTTAAGGGTGAAGGAAGTGAGTCCAAAACGCTCTGGTTGAATCAAGTCAGGCAGTGGGGAGAGATGGATCAAACTTTGATCCCGGTCGATGTTGCCCTGACCTGGCTTGACGAAGGGACACCCTGGGCGGAATTATCCGTGGACTCAATCGCGTACAACATCGATGTCGAAGAAGCGTTTACAGCGCGTAAGTAGCGTGCAGCGGGTGCTTGGAAAACAACCAGCAAGGAGTAAAAGATGAAAAAGGAAATCCTGGTAGCGTATGCCTCAAAATACGGCTCGACCGCAGAGATCGCCCAATTTATTGCAGATCGCCTGCGGTCCAGGGAAGTCCCTGTAATCGTGCGTGATGTCCGGGAGATCAAGGTGCTTAATGGGTACCGAACCGTGATCTTGGGCAGCGCAGTTTACGCCGGACAGTGGAGGAAAGAAGCCGCTGAGTTTTTAAAGGATCATCAAACGGAACTCTCTCACCGTCAGGTATATTTGTTTTCCAGCGGCCCGACGGGGGAAGGGAACCCCACTGAATTAATGAATGGTTGGCAGTTTCCCGAAAACCTCCAGGATGTCAAAGATGATATCAAGCCTCGCGATACAGCCTTTTTTCATGGTAGGCTAGATGAGGAGAAATTAGGTTTTGCCGAAAAATTAATCGTCAAGGCCCTTAAAGCGCCCATGGGGGATTTTCGGGATTGGGACTTAATCCAAAGTTGGGTTGACCGGATCGCGGAAGAATATCAACAGCCCGCTTGATCTAATGCAGACATTGATCTCCCTCACTGCAAGGTTTCATTTTTCAGAGAAGGCTTACAAATGAACCGCCAGAATCCTATCCATCTTCTGTCCTGAAAAGGGGCTGGAAAAAAGTCGTTTGAATTTGACCAACCTATCCATCCGGACAGGTAAAACACACACCAGGAGCACAGATCAGAACCTCACCGGCCCACCGATGCGCCCGGCGGGGTTTTTCGATATCATCACAATAGAACACCTCAATTTCATGATTTCCAACATGGTTTGTTGGGCTTTTTGTTGGAGAATATAGATGAACTCGAAATTTTCAAAACAAATCATCCCTGGTTTTTTTGTGCTTGATAGTCTGGCAGTTTTGGGACTGTGGGCCATGAATCTTTCCCAGGGCGCCTTTGCCCAGGGAATATGGACTCCCCAGGCAGAGACATCCCTGCCGGTGATGCATCTGGCAGCTGAATTTTTAATGGCCAGCGTTACTTTAACCGGCGCCGTTGGCATGTGGTCCGGAAAACGGTGGGGGGCGGGAGTATTCCTGCTTGGTGTGGGGATGTTTTCCTACTCGGCCCTAAATTCTTTGGGGTGGGCAGTGGTCAATGACCCTGTGCAGGGAATCCCCATGGGGCTGACTCTGATCGCGGTTCTGGTCGCAGCCCTTTCTTTAAAGCAGATCAATAAAACAGGAGAAGCGATATGACGCATCCATGGTATGAGGAGCTTTATCGGGATTTTGAAAATTATGACCAGGAACCCTACACTCAGAACACAGCCGGGGAAATCGCCTTTATTTTGGAGGCCATAGCCGGGGATGATGTCCAGAAGGTGCTGGATGTAGGCTGTGGAACCGGCCGTCATGCGCTGCGGCTGGCTGCTCAGGGATACGATGTGGTGGGACTTGATTTCTCAGAAAAGATGTTAGAGCAAGGGAGGCGCAAAGCAGCAAAAGCAGGAGTGTCTGTACAGTTTGTGCACGGCGATGCCAGAAGGTTGGACTACAAAGCCGAATTTGACCTGGTGATCATGCTCTGTGAGGGAGGGTTCTCCCTGGTGGAAACGGATGCCATGGACCGCCAAATTCTGCTGGGAATTCAAGAAGCACTGGTCCCCGGGGGGAAGTTGATCTTCACCGCTCCATCTGCAGTAAGTATGTTGAGCAATGAACCGGAGGAAGGGAATTTTGACCTCCTCACCTTCAGAGAGACCTTTTCCCTAGAAATTCCGAGTCAGAAGCCTGATGAACCACCCCTGCAGTGCAGCCAGCGCTATTACACTTACCCGGAGTTAAAATTTCTCCTGGAATCGTTTGGCTTTGTGAATATCGAGTACTTCGCGGTGACCAAGAACGGTTACTCCCGAAAAGAGCCCCTCTCTACGGACCATTTCGAGATTGGAATCACGGCAGTAAAAAAATAGATATTTAATAAACTTTCATAAAAGGAGTTTATGAGATGAATATACTTGTCGGGATTTTTCTGATATTGCACGGCATGGTGCACTTCTGGCCGATCACATTAAGTCAGGGTTGGATTGAGTACCAACCTGACATGGGATGGACAGGGCAGTCGTGGCTTCTGTCTGGGCTCATGGGGAGTGATCTGTTGAAATGGCTGGCGACCGCTTTGTTCGGGCTGGCTGCCCTGGCTTTCATCACAGCAGGGGCGGGAAAACTTGTCGACCAAGTATGGGTTCGGACCTGGATCCTGGCGGCTTCGGTATTATCCGCTGTGACCCTGGTAGTCTTCTGGGATGGGGGGA
>JAGXKM010000202.1 GCA_018335275.1 Anaerolineales bacterium
TCCTCGGCACACAGCGGGGTCCCTGGTGATGTCTGTTTGGGGGATGACGGAGTCCAAAATCAGCTCTGGGGAAGGATAGTGATAAACCGGGTAGCGCTGGAAAGCCTGATCCTTGATACAATCAGCGTAGAGAAATTTAGCCAAGAAGGCTGGTTAACATGCCGTACAAAGAAGACCCCCGCGCTCCCACCACCAGACTCGGGGAATTGATTGCCAATAGTATTACCCACGGGGTGGGGGTGGGTTTGAGCATCGCCGGGTTGGTCGTGCTGATCGTCCGGGCTGCCCGTCTGGGCACGACCTGGTATCTGGTCGGGGTGATCCTCTTTGGGGCCACCCTGGTTTTGCAGTATACCTTTTCCACCCTCTACCACAGCATGGCCGCCATGCCGTGGAAATCTGTCCTGCAGCGCCTGGACCACAGCGCGATCTTCCTGCTGATTGCCGGCACATACACGCCTTTCCTGTTCACTCACCTCAGGAACTGGCTGGGATGGACGATCTTCGGCTTGGTGTGGGGCCTGGCCGTGGTGATGCTGGTGCTTAAACTTTCGGTCAAGGAGGGCTTCGCGAAACCTCCGGTCTGGCTTTATCTGGTGATGGGCTGGTTCGGGGCCATGGTCTTCTGGCAGAGCTGGAACGACCTCCCCACCCGCACGCTGGTGTTTGTGATCCTGGGCGGGCTGGTGTACAGCCTGGGCGTGGTTTTCTATCGCTGGCGGGACCTGCCATACAGCCATTCCGTCTGGCACCTTTTCGTGCTGGGCGGCAGCATCCTGCATTATTTTTCTATCCTGCTGATGGTTTGACCAACCCCCACTGCCTCCGACTGAGATCTTTGGCCTCTCCTGGAGGATGACCATGTCCACAAAAAAAATTGTCTCGATGAATTGGTTGACTTGATCAGAGAGTTTCAATCTGTGAATAACGTCCAGAGTTTCCTCTAAATGGAGTGGAGAGGGCAAAATGAGGGAATGGACCTCCATGTCTGTGAAGATGCGCTTTGAGGAGAAATGCAAATGATTCTAAAAAGAATCTTACTGAGAATCTGGAAACTGCTGCCCAATTCATTAGGCCTGCGCAGATTATTGGTGTGGTTGGTGAGCCAAAAGTTTCTGGTTGGTATTGTAGGCATTGTTTTAAATGAAAACGATGAAATATTATTGCTCGAGCATTCTTATCGAAAGGAATATCCATGGGGGCTGCCAGGTGGTTGGCTGACCAAAGGCGAACAACCTATGAGCGCTTTAAATCGTGAAATTAGGGAAGAGACTGGATACGGGATTGATATTATCCGGCCGGTGGAACAGTACGCTGACCAAAGTTATGCCAGGTTGGATCTCATTTATCTATGCAGGATACGAGGGGGAACGTTTACGCCCAGCGATGAAATCATCTCGGCAGCATTCTATCCAGAGGATGATCTGCCAAGGTTAATCCCCCACCAGATATTGCTCATCCATGCAGCGTTGGAAAAATAAATTTCTAGGACCTGTTGATAAGTGACCCCAATGGTGGGAGATATTATATCAGTATATAATGATATAATGATATAAAGCTAAGGCAGGGAGCAAATGATGCTGATCACGTCCAAACCTGAATCCCTTGAGTTGCAGGCGAAGCTCTTCCGCGGCTTTGCCGACCCTTCGCGCCTTTCCATCCTGGAAGCGCTGCGTGGTGGAGAGCTGGCTGTGACTGAAATCGTCCAGGCCACGGGATTAACCCAGTCCAACGTCTCCAACCACCTCAGTTGTTTGCGAGACTGCGGCCTGGTTACCTCTGAACAGCAGGGGCGCTTTTCCTATTATCAATTGAGCGACCAGCGCGTGGAAGACCTTTTATCTCTGACAGATGAGCTGCTGGCGGATGTCGCAAAAGGTGTATATGAGTGCACGCGTTACGAGGCGAAAGAGGCCTGAGATGGCGAAAAATAAAACCCTTGAAGTGCCGGTGGGCGGTATGGACTGTGCTGACTGTGCCAGGCATGTCCAGAAGGCAGTCTCTGATCTGCCCGGTGTGGAGTCCGTCACGGTCCTGCTCTCTTCAGAAAAAGCCGTCGTCAAGCTTGCGCCCGGGCTTTTGGACCTTTCCGATATCGAAAAAGCGGTCAGGCAGGCAGGATATACCGTACCCGATCCAGCCGCGCCCCAGGCCGCATCCCTGGACGAATTCAACCGCAGGGTCGGGGCCCTGCTCGTCCTCGTTTTCGCTGTTGTCCTGTTCATGGTCATCGCGGGAGAACTGCTGGGGTTGTTTGATGTCCTGAATACCCGTATCCCCTTCCCCATCGGTTTGGCCCTTGTCATAGTAGGCGGCTGGCCCGTTTTTAAGAACGTGGCACAGGCCGCTTATCATCGACAAATCACCTCCCACACCTTGATGACCGTGGGAGTTATTGCGGCCCTGGTCATCGGAGAATGGGTCACCGCAGCGATCGTGGTCACTTTTATGCGTGTGGGCGATTATGTGGAACGTTTCACCACCGAACGGGCCCGGCGGGCCTTGAAAGAGT
>JAGXKM010000203.1 GCA_018335275.1 Anaerolineales bacterium
GCCGTCACCATCATAGTCGTTATCAGTGGCGCGAATCGAGCGCAGGTCGCTGAAATCGACCACAGCCAGATGGCACACCGAGCACTCCTCCACAGTGATCCGCTGGCTGTGAGGGTCATGGCACTCGACGCAGGTTTCAACGGTGTCATCATGCTCGAAGCGATCAACGTAGGCCTGATCCGGATACTGATAGCCTCCGCGGGCCTCATTTCCAAATAAAGTGGCTGCTGCGATCTGATAGTGGACGTTGATGAACTCGAGCTCGTCAACGACCTGGTCCTCGGGATATCCAGCGATGGCCTGCTCCACGTCTTCGGTCGACCGTCGCCCCTGATGGCACTGCATGCATATCGCCTCGCGCCCCAGCTGATCGATGGTGTTTTCGGAAGGGAAGGCGACCGTGGTCATCTCGTGAGCCGGGTCATTATGGCAGGCGCTGCAGAATACCACCGTCCCTGTCTCCGCCTGCTCATCGACCTGGCGGTCGGCACTCCCATCTGCACCCATGAAATCCCTGTAACCGTAGGTGGAGTGGCATTTGGCACAATATGTGGGGATGAGCGGGGGATCGTCCTCGTCCCAATGCGTGAAGGACTCGGAGCTAGTGTCGGAGTGGGTCGATTCTGCCCACTTACTGCTGACCGATTCGATCGATTCGGGCCAGTAATACCTATAAGCGACGAACAGGCTGGCGATAATGATCACAATGAAGGTGATGATGGCCAGGCGTTTTGGATTCACAGGCACCTCCTAAAAGTTTTCCATCGATTTCGATGCTTTTTGTCTTTTTACATCTGTTCCCGGACTACATTCGGGGCACTGGCCTGATCACCCCAAGATGAATGGAGAGGGAATTTCAGCTGAATTGTAAAATAAGATCACGGAATATGCAATGATTGTGGGTAACTAATCTTTAGTATTCAGACCCGCGAGATTCGGGTTTCTACTTTGATTGCCTCTTGCAGGAGCAGCGCTCCAGGCCTGATTAGCACAGGAAAATGCACCATATAGAATGGAGGATAGAGGTGGGCATCGACCTTGATCGCAGCTCCATCTTGACAGGGGTGTATTTCAAGAGTAATATATTGGCTGACGATAACGGAAGCCGATACAGAGGTGCAATATGTCCCTCGTCCGGGAACTGTTTTTGGGGTTTATCAAGCTGCATATCCTCTATCACGCCGGGCAAGAGCCGATCTACGGGGTATGGCTGATGGAGGAGCTTGCGGAGCACGGTTATCAGCTCAGCGCTGGCACCCTGTATCCAACCCTGCACAGCCTGGAAAAAGAAGGTTACCTGGCGAGTGAGAAAAAGGTCGTGGATGGCAAAACCAGGAAGTATTACACCCTTACTCCCGAGGGAAGAAAAGCGCTCGACAAGGGTAGGGAAAAAGCGGTGGAGTTATTAAACGAAATCAGGGAAGGGAATTAGGAAGAACAAAACACGTCAGCGAGAAGTATGAGTTGTTTAAGGAGATGTCGATGGATACAGAAAGCGAGAAAAAGAAAGGACAATCAGATTTGCGTCAGCTTCCGCGTAATGTCTGGGCGACCAGCTTGACCAGTTTTTTCATGGATATCTCCAGCGAGATGATAATCAATATCCTGCCGCTGTTCCTCAGCAACGTCCTGGGGGTGCGGACAAATATCATCGGTCTCATTGAGGGCATCGCCGAGGCTTCAGCCAGCCTGTTGAAAGTTTTTTCTGGTTGGATCTCGGATAAACTGAGGCAGCGGAAGTGGCTGGCGGTGATCGGTTACGGGCTGTCCGCAGTAGCAAAGCCTTTCTTTTACATCGCCCAGAGCTGGGGTGTGGTGCTGGCTGTCCGCTGGCTGGACCGGGTGGGGAAGGGGCTGCGCACCTCTCCGCGGGACGCCCTGGTAGCAGACAGCATTGATGAAGAAAACCGCGGTTTGGCCTTCGGCTTCCACCGGGCGGCGGACACTGCAGGGGCGATGATCGGGCTGGTGATCGCCTTCCTAGTGGTCTGGCAGGCCCAATCAACTGCCGTGGGTTTGAGCCGGGACACATTCCAGACGATCGTGCTCTTGTCCATATTGCCCGGCTTTCTGGCCGTGCTCTCCCTCGCATTGGGTGCCCGCGATGTCCCGGTTAAGGAAGCGGAGGAGCAACCCAGACTTGGTTTCAAAGGGCTGGGGAAGCCCTTCCTGATCTTTCTGGTCATTGTCGGTATTTTTGATTTGGGGAACTCCTCGGATGCATTTTTAGTGCTGCGGGCCCAGGAGCGGGGGTTGAATATCCTCGGTATATTGGGGATGCTGGCCACCTTTAACCTGGTGTACGCTCTGGTGTCCACACCGGGCGGATCGCTTTCCGACCGCATCGGGCGCCGAAAAGTGTTGATTGGCGGTTGGCTTGCTTACTCGCTGATTTATTTTGGATTCGGGTTTGCCAACAGTGGGTGGCAGATCTGGGTTTTGTACGCAATGTATGGCGTTTATTATGGGCTGGCTTACGGGACGGGGAAAGCGCTGGTGGCCGACCTGGTCC
>JAGXKM010000204.1 GCA_018335275.1 Anaerolineales bacterium
CCATCCGGCCCCCGACGTGATCGCGGGCTTCCAGGACCCGCACCTCAAGGCCGCGCTTCTGGAGTTGATAAGCAGCGGTCAGGCCGGCGATGCCGGCGCCGATGACAAGGGCGGATGTTTGGTTGGCCATGGTTTCTCTCCTCGGGTAAAGGGATGGATGAGACCGCGTTCCAGGTCCAGCAGGGGTAACGGTCAGCAGGTATTGTTTTTATTTTAATGGATTTTGGTTGATCGTGTGGGAACGTTTTAACGTTTGCATGTTGGAAGGTTTGAACGTTGGTAGGTTGGGGGTAGGGGGTTACGTGGTGTAGGTGAAGGCTGGGATTAGATTTGCGCTGCAAGGATCCCTCCTCGCCCCTGCGGGCCTCGTTCGGGATGACAGAGGAAGGGGTCTAAGGATGAAAGAACCTGGTTATAGAGTGGATTTTTTATCAATTTTATGTAATAATGTGTGCATAACCTTAGCTTAGACCTAAGGAATTGCACACATGAATGATAAATATGACCAACTTTATAAAATTGCTGAAGATCAGGCGGGGTATTTTACTGCTAATCAGGCTCGTCAGGTAGGTTTCAGTTACGAACGTCTATCTTCCAATACGAAGAAGGGTCGCTTTTCCCGGATAGGACACGGCATTTACCGTCTGGAACATTTTCCAGCTTCTCCTTTTGAGGACCTTTTTGTGGCCTGGCTGAGGACTGGCCCGGATTCCGTTATTTCCCACCAGAGTGCTTTAAGCCTCTATGATATCTCAGATGTGCTTCCTCATGAAATCCATGTCATAGTCCCGAGAACAGCATCAAGGCGGCGTGATGATCTTCGCCTTCATACCCACAAAATCCGCAAAGATGAAATAACAAAGCGTGAGGGGCTCCCCGTGACCACTGTTGCTCGAACGATCGCAGATGTGGCAAAGGCCAACCTCTCAAGAGAGCTTGTCCTTCAAGCCATTGAAGAGGCTCTTGAAAAGGGTATGACTACCAAGAATCATCTCCTGCAGCAGGCAGAAAGACAAGGAGGAAGAGCAAAGGAGATTATCAGAGATTACTATCATAACCGGGGGTGAAAGATGAAATACAAATCTGCTTCGGCTTTTCGACAGGCTTTGGAATTAAGGTTACGCAGACGCAGTAATGAGTATGGGGTGTCGCTGATGCGATTGAGAAAGATGGTGGCCTTCGAACGTTTTCTCGTCAGGCTTTTTATGGATCAGCCTAGAGAATGGGTCCTGAAAGGGGGTGTCGCCATGCAGTTGAGATTGACCGATCGCGCTCGCACGACGAAGGATATCGATCTGCTTTATTTGGAGGAGGAGCGGGATTTGATAGATGAGCTCCGTGAGGTTGGGTTTAGAGATGCCGGAGATTGGTTCCAATTTGAAATTTCGTCTTCCACTGCTTCTCTCCCGGATGGGGTTGGTGGCAACCGTTTTCATGTAAATGCTCTTCTGGATGGCCGATCATTTACATCGTTTCCCATCGATGTCGGAGTTGGGGATCCGCTGTTGGGATCAATAGAATGGCTGGAGCTGACAGATTTGCTGGACTTTGCTGAGATTGATAGGACAAAGATCCCAGCATATCCTGTAGAACAGCAAATTGCTGAGAAGGTCCATGCATACACAAAGGCGTATGCATCCGGGTCCAGTTCACGGGTAAAAGATCTCGTTGATATCTTGCTGCTTGCGGGAATAAGATCGATTTCCGGGAAGGAACTCGATCAGGTCTTGAAAATGATATTTGAATGCAGGGGAACCCATCCCCTTCCAGGCTCTATAACACAACCCCCTGAGAGATGGGAAGGACCTTTCCAGCAGATGGCTGAAGAAACCAAATTGGATTATTCATCCCTGGTGGATGCATATAAAGCTCTTCGAAGGTTTCTGGATCCAATATTATCTCAAGAAACCGATCGAATCTGGGATCCAAAGCAGTGGATTTGGGTATAAATTCAAACGGAGGTACTGCTGTCGATATCATTTTTTCCCTTTCATTCGACTTATGGAAGGTTGGGGGCATTGGTGTATAGGCGAAGGCTGGGATTGGATGACCACAGCAAGGATCCCTCCTCGCCCCTGCGGGGCTTCACTCGGGATGACAAGGCTGTTCATGAGAAGGACACCATAGTAGGCAGGAGATCGCGTCGTCGGACTGCGTCCTCCTCGGGATGACAAGGGCTTCAATTTTCCCCTACCTTACAAAACTGTTTTCCGGTCGATTAGGGTCGAAAATAGTCTTCCCAACATAGCAAGTGCAGTATAATTCAATCACGTTTGTGATTAATTTGCGTGAAGGACCATTTAATTCCTTGGATAACCAATTCACAAGGGGTCCATGATGAAAAAGACCGCGCTTACCCTTTTATTGCTTTCCCTTTGTTTTTCTGCCTGCAAACTGGATACCATGCTGGGGTATGAGACGGTGCCTCCTGAAGCGCTGTATACGATCACGATGCCGCCCACATCCACCCCCGGTCCCACCTACACGCCTACCCTGGACCCGAATGTCA
>JAGXKM010000007.1 GCA_018335275.1 Anaerolineales bacterium
GCCGAACCCATCTTCCCCCCGGCGCGGATCGACAAGCCGGCCCCCGCTCTGACTCTGGAAGCCCTTGACGGCAGCCAGGTTTCCCTTCGGGATTTTGAAGGCAAAGTGGTCCTGGTCAACAACTGGGCTACCTGGTGTCCGCCCTGTAGGGCCGAGATGCCGGAGCTAAACAGCTACTATCAAGAACACATGGATCAGGGGTTTCTAGTGGTCGCCATTGAAGCGGGGAGTCCGCAGGAAAACGTTCAGTCCTTTGTGGAAAGCACGGGCATTGATTTCCCGGTCCTGCTTGACCCGAAGACCGAATCTTTAAAGGGTTTTCAAAACGCTTCCCTGCCAAATTCTTTCGTCATTGACAGGGAAGGCCAGCTGCGGTTAACATGGACAGGAGCCATCAACAAAGCCACATTGGAAGAACACGTTAATCCCCTACTGGAGGAATAAATATGAAAGCATCTGTGAGATGGCAGGGAGATCTATCTTTCAAAGGCACCGCGGATTCGGGGTTTGAAGTGCCGCTAGGGGCTGGACCAGAGGTGGGCGGCGATGATGATGGATTTCGCCCCCTGGAACTCATGGCCCTCAGCCTGGCTGGCTGCACCGGCATGGACGTGATTTCCATTCTGGAGAAAAAACGCCAGGAGATCACAGCCTACGAGGTCAAAGTGGACGCTGTCAGGGCGGAAGAACACCCCAAAGTTTTCACCGAGGCCAAGGTAGCGTATCACATCACCGGGAAAGAGGTCAGCGAGAAGGCCGTTGTGCGTTCCATTGAACTCTCCGCCACCCAGTACTGCCCCGCCCAGGGGATGCTGGATCAACTGATGCCCATCCAGCTGCTGTATTATATTTACGAGGACCAGGGAGATGGTAAGAAAGAGCTTGTGAGCGAGGGGGAATACATCACCCCTGAACAAGGGACCTAGCTGCCCGATCCCGAGACCCACGTTGCCCTGCTTGCTAAGAAGCGCGAGACATGGGATAACGAATGTCCCCTCACCACACACCCTCACAAATTGATCAGCGGATATTTCTCCACACAAATACATCTCTTCTGATCATATAATGCCTAAAAGGCATTTTCCACCGCGGTGATGATTACAGCCCCCCAATCGTTGTCCGAGGAGTATTTTTTAGTCAGCGGTTCGTCTTTCCCCTTCTTTCCTGACAACCAAGTTGGCTTTGATCCGTCCCATGACCTCCGGGGTGCGAAGCTCGCTTTCCAGCATGGAGGTCAGGTAGTAACCCATCACGTTCTCTAACTCAGGCTTGATCCTTCCCGGGATCTGAAGCCCTGCAAGATCAGGATAAGGGGAACGTTGAAAATGCCGTGCGTATTTCAACGCCTGGGAGGTGATCGGGCGGTATCGGGAATCCGTGAGGCGTCCCGCACAGCCTGGGCAAACCACCCCACCCAGGACCCCCGAGAAGAATTGGTCCTCTTCCACAATTTCTTTCTCGCACTCCACACAGCGGAACAACTGGGGGCGGAAGCCGACATGATCCAACAAATGGAGTTCGTAATATCTTAAAACCACATCAGGGGAGCGGCCCTCATTTAACCTTTCCAGGGTGTTCAACAAGAGCTTGTATAGGGGGAGGTTAGATCCCTCTTCATAGGTGAACGCATCCAGAAGTTCCACCACATAGGAACCATACCCGATCCCAACCAGGGATTCGCGCAGGGATCCATAGGCATCGATCAATTCCGCCTGGGTCAGGATGTGCAGGTTTCGGCCTTTGGCGATGAGCAGGGAAGAGCGCATGAACATCTCCACATGGCCCGATTTCTTTGATTGCGGGTTGCGTACCCCCTTGGCAATCACGCCCACCCGGCCCATTTTCCGGGTGAAGATGGTCAACAAACGGTCCTTTTCACCGAAATCCCGCCGGCGCAAGATCACACCTTCGGTTCGGATGGATCGATGACGAGAAGCCATAGCAAATACCCCAAGAACGGCAAATGTCGCGGTCAAAAATATTATACGCCAACTTCCCCCAAATCCATCCCTCCATAAAAAAAACCTCCGAGGTGATCTCGGAGGTTCAGCGTCGGGAGACCCTACCCTACTCCTGGTACACCTCTTTCTTCAACTCCGCGATATAAGGGAGCGTGCGGAGCCGGTCCGCGTAATCCAAACCGTACCCCACCACCCACACATCGGGAATTTCAAAACCCACATAATCCAGGGGGACCTCGAGGTGCTCACGGTCCTTTTTAAAGAGGGTACACGTCTTCAATGAAGCCGGTTTCCGACCCTTCAACGTATTATACAAATACTTCATCGTGTTGCCGGTGTCGACGATGTCCTCCACGATGATGACATGTTCGCCCTTGATGGGTTTTCGAAGGTCAAGGATCAGACGCACCGCCCCATTTGTGGTGGCCCGGTCCCCATAACTGGAGAGGGACATAAAATCCACCATGTGGGGAATGGAAAGCTCACGCGACAGGTCAGCCAAAAAAATGAACGCCCCTTTCAAGATGCCGATCAACACCACCCGGCGGGCATCCGCATAATCAGAAGCGATCTCCTCGGCCAGCGTCCCCACCCTTTTTTGGATTTCTTCTTCCGTCAATAAGACACGTTCGAGATCAGGATGCAAGTTTTCCATGAAAACTCCCTGGATATGATTTGGTTATTCCCTTGGAGAATATACCACATCTTGGATTTCAGCGAAGTTAAGGTTTTCAGAATCAAAGGAAACGGTTTTGGTTCAGCGCTTCTTTCCTGCCTGCAGCGCAACCCAATCCCCATCCTGCCGCCTGGATATGGTTTCAAATCCAGTATTTTCCAAGAGAGCTAGGATCTCCGGCGTCTGACCTTCCAACATCCCGGATAGGATCAAGGTTCCCCCCGTACTGACACACTCCGTAAGATCCTCCCGAATCAGCTGCTGCAGGACGGAGGCGATGATATTGGCACACACCAATGGCGCTTTTTGAAGCTTAAATTCACCCCGGAGGATTTCAGGGACCGACCCCTGGTGGACATCCACACGGTCCTGGATTTTGTTTTCGAGGAGGTTGGAACGCGTGACCTGCACAGCTTTGGGATCGTTATCCAGGGCCAGAACATAAGGCAAGCCCAACTTAACCGCGGCAATGCTTAAAATACCAGACCCGCAGCCGATATCGATCATGGAGGATGGGATGCCCCTTTCCCCGGAGAGGACATCCTCGATGATCAACAAGCTCAGCTGTGTGGTGGGATGTGTGCCCGACCCGAAGGCCATGCCGGGAGACATGGAAATCGTTTCCCTCCCTTGGTCCGGGGCGGACATCCATGAAGGAACTACCATCAACCGGTTTCCTATGGGAATGGGGCGGTAATTTTTCTGCCAGGCGGTCCGCCAATCTTCCGCTTCAATGGTCCGGAACGCGGGTTCAGGGAGATCTTCAATCTGGCTCAAATGCCACAGCCCCCGCTTGATCTCCTGCTTCCGGGCCTGGACCCGGGCATCGTTGGGGATGTACCCGTAGACCTTTACCAGGGGGGATGAAGTCTGGCCATCGATCAGACTCCCTCCTCCCACCCCTTCCATAACCACTCCCTCGGACAAATGTTCCGAGAGCAAAGAGGCGACGGGCTCCGCCAATTCCCCGTTGACGAGCAGGCTCACCTCCAGCCAAGCAGGATCATCCGACTTCATATCCATATCAAAAAGGTGCAAACCTCGGCCTCAAGGCGTTGATTTGCACCACAGCTTCCTTTTATATGTGTTGCTAGCCACTCAAGACATTTTTCAGGCGGTCAAAGAATCCCCGCTCCTGAGGGAGCACTTCACTGTCCATTCTTTCCGCTAACTGCTCAAACAGTTCCCTGTCTTCCTCTTCTAAGCTCTCCGGGATACGGACATTGACAACCACCAATTGATCTCCACGCCCGTTATTCCTCAATCGCGGGACACCTTTCCCGCGCATCCGGATCACGCTGCCGGGTTGGGTCCCGGAAGGTATCTTCAACTTCACATCTCCGTCCACGGTGGGCACTTCCACATTAGCGCCCAACGTAGCCTGGGCGATGTTGACATCCAGATCGAGAAGAATGTCATGATTCCTGCGCCGGAAATATTTGTGAGGGCGAACATGGATCAAGATGTACAAATCCCCCGGGGGACCATTGTTTTGACCCGGCTGGCCCTCTCCTGTCAAGCGGATGCGCGTCCCGTCGTCCACTCCCGCAGGGATGTTCACTTTCTTTTGTCTGGTCTTACGTTCTGTCCCTTTTCCGCTGCACGTCGGACAGGGTGTATCAATCGTCTTGCCCTCCCCATTACAGGTCGGGCAGGTGGTCACCTGGACCATTGATCCCAACAAAGTCTGCCGTGTTTGCCTGACCTCCCCCCGACCCCCACATTGAGGACAGCTCTGGGGTGAAGTGCCGGGCTTAGCACCTGAACCGTCGCACGTGGAGCAGGTCTCATCCCGGGTGATTTCAATCTCCTTCTCAACGCCAAACACCGCCTCTTCAAAATCAAGCCGGACCCGATACTGCAGATCAGCCCCCCGGCGAGGGGATGTGCGCCGCCTTGTCCGGGACCGGCCCCCAAATCCACCAAACCCGAAGAGGTCTCCCAGGATATCTTCAAAATCCGAGATGTTGGCGCTCCAATCCATCCCCCCATTGGCAGCTTTCACGCCCTGGTGTCCAAATCGGTCATAAGCAGCCCGTTTTTCGTCATCTGAGAGCACGCCATAGGCTTCGTTGATCTCCTTGAAGCGCTCTTCTGCATCGGGGGCGTCATTGACATCAGGGTGGTACTTTCGCGCTAAGTTTCGAAAGGCATTCCGGATCTCATCCTCGGAGGCGTTTCTGGAAATGCCTAAGACCTCGTAATAGTCACGTTTTTCCATGAACCTTCTCTACCCGCTAAAGTCAAGATTTCTGATTTCGCCTGTACATTATACCGAAACACGGGGAGCCCTTAAGGGACATCCCCGGTTTCGGTCTATATACTGCGCGCTTTAATCCTCTCTCTCACCATGCCGGACATTAGACGTCTTCGAATTCGCCTTCAACCACGTCTTCGTCATCCTCTGTCCCTTTGGATTGTCCCTCGGGGGCACCCGCGCCGGGCATCCCGCCAGGGGCTGCGCCCTGTTCACCTTGCTGGTACGCAGCAGCGCCTATCTGCTGCAGGGACTGAGACAAGCTTTCTGTTAATTCATTCAGACGGTCAGGATCCGAATCCTCTTGATCTTTTTCCAGCGCTTCACGGATTTCGGAGATCTTGGACTCGACCTCGCTTTTCGCATCGCCGGGCACCTTATCTCCCAAATCGTTCAGGGTCTTTTCCGCGGTATACGCCATGTTGTCAGCGTTGTTCCGGGCTTGGATGCGGTCCTTGCGTTTTTGGTCTTCTTGGGCATGGGCTTCCGCTTCCTGACGCATGCGTTCTACTTCGTCTTCGCTCAGTCCAGAGGAAGCCTCAATGGTGATGTTCTGG
Source organism: Anaerolineales bacterium (assembly GCA_018335275.1). GTDB lineage: Bacteria > Chloroflexota > Anaerolineae > Anaerolineales > UBA11858 > B10-G9. Next base: position 5,452 of record JAGXKM010000007.1, read on the forward strand.
CTCTTCCCGGAGGCTTTATCCTTCGCGGTGACCTCGAGGATACCGTTGGCATTGATGTCAAAGGTAACCTCAATCTGGGGCACGCCGCGGGGTGCGGGGGGAATGCCGTCCAGGATGAAGCGGCCCAAAGATTTGTTGTCATTCGCCATGGCCCGTTCGCCCTGAAGGACATGGATCTCAACCTGCGTCTGATTGTCACTGGCGGTTGAGAAGGTCTGTGTCTCCCGGGCCGGGATGGTGGTGTTGCGCTCAATGAGAGGTGTGGCTACACCGCCCAGGGTCTCCACCGACAGGGTCAGCGGGGTGACATCCAGAAGCAGCAAGTCATCCACTTCGCCGCCCAGAACGCCGGCCTGAATGGCAGCGCCTACCGCCACGACCTCGTCAGGGTTTACGCCTTTGTGGGGTGTCTTGCCGAAGAATTCTGAGACCTTTTCCTGCACTGCCGGCATGCGGGTCATGCCGCCGACCAGCACCACCTCGTCAATATCCTCAGGCTTCAGGTCCGCGTCTTCCAGAGCCTGCTTCACGGGCCCCATGGTCTTCTCGACCAGATCATCTGTGAGCTGCTCCAATTTGGCGCGGGTGATTTTCTGGACCAGGTGTTTCGGCCCTGAAGCATCTGCGGTAACGTAAGGAAGGTTGATTTCCGTCTGCTGCGTGGTGGAAAGCTCGATTTTGGCTTTCTCAGCAGCTTCTTTCAATCGCTGCAGTGACTGACGCTGCTCTCGCAGGTCTATGCCCTGCTCCTTCTTGAATTCATCCGCCAGGTAGTTGATCAACCTCTCATCGAAGTCGTCTCCACCCAGGAAGGTGTCGCCGCTGGTGGACCGCACCTGGAAAACCCCTTCACCAACGTCCAACACGGAAATATCAAACGTGCCGCCGCCCAGGTCGTAGACCGCGATGACCTCGTTTTGTTTTTTGTCGAGACCGTAGGCCAGTGAAGATGCTGTGGGCTCGTTGATGATGCGCATGACTTCTAGCCCCGCAATCTTCCCCGCGTCCTTGGTGGCGTTGCGCTGGCTGTCATTGAAGTACGCCGGCACCGTGATCACGGCCTTATTGACCGGTTCGCCCAAGTATTCTTCTGCATCCGATTTGATCTTGGAAAGGATCATAGCCGAGATTTCGGGTGGGGAATATTCCTTATCGCCCATCACCACACGCACGTCCCCATTAGGCGCTTTTTTGACCTCGTAGGAGACCATTTCCCGGGCCCTTTCCGATTCCGGGGTGTCATATTTTCTCCCCATGAAACGCTTAATGGAATTCACTGTGTTCGCAGGGTTGATCACCGCCTGGTTACGGGCGGGCCGACCTACGATTCTTTCTCCATTCTTATTGACCGCTACCACTGAGGGAACCAGACGGTCTCCCTCTGCTGAAGGGATGATGGTCGACTCCCCACCTTCCATCACAGCGGCGGCTGAGTTGGTCGTTCCTAGGTCAATGCCGATTATTTTTGCCATAGTCTAATCCTCCAAAGTTAAATCTTATATTGATTATTTTCGAAATAATTGCTTTTCATGACTGATGCTGTTTGCTTTCCCATCACGCTGCCACCCGGACCAGCGCTGGGCGCAAGATCCGCTCTCCCAGAGTGTATCCTTCCTGCAGCACTTCGATAATCTCTCCGCTCTCGTACTCATCGTTCTCTTCCTGAAACACAGCCTCATGACGGTTGGGGTCAAAGATCTCCCCTTCAGCTTCCATGGGTTCCACCCCTTCCCTCTCCAGCATGAGCTGCAGTTTTTTATAGATCAGTTCAATGCCTTCTGCCCATTGTTCGCCCGGGCCTGATTCCGGTCGATCTTGCAATGCCCGGCCCAGATCATCAGAGATATCTAAATAATTCTTGATAATCTCTCCTTTGGCTCGTTCATACATTTGTTCTCTTTCACGCATGATCCGCTTTTTGTAATTTGCGAATTCAGCGCGCGAACGCTGCCATCCATCCAGGTATTCCTGGGCCTTTTCCTCGGATTCGTCCAAAGATGCTTTTAAATCCTCAATCTCCCCAGGCAAAGTCTTTGAAGAAACCTCTTCTTCCTCCTCAAGAACCTCATCCTGGATATCTTGAACCTCCTCTACATTCCCTTCCTGGGTTTCCTCTTCACTCTTTGATTTTGCGTTCTTTATTTCTACCTTTTTTTTCTTTGCCATGCTTTTTCGCTTCTCCTCACTTGTGAACGATCAACTCGCAACGGCTTCTGTAAGCAATTCGCTCATCAGGTCTGACACGAACCGCACCGCAGAGACCCCTCTGCTGTAGGACATCCGCATGGGTCCAATCACACCCACAGCACCCAAAGAGTGTTTTTCCGTTCCGTAGGGTGCCAAAATCACCGAGCAGTTCTTGAGTTCTTCCCAGTTCCCTTCCCCGCCAATGATGATCTGAACACCACTGCTGTCCCGCTCAAAAATAGTCTTGGAAAGTAAATCATCCAGGACAGAACGGTCCTCAAAAAGACGGAGGGTTTTCTGGGCTGCCGCAGGATCCGAAAACTCGGGCTCGGAAAGCACATTCGTCAACCCGTCCCGATATACATTTCCTGTAGAGATCAGATCTGTATCCTCAATCTCTTCCAGGATCACGGAGAGCACTTCATGCTCCACTTCGTCTTCCGCCTCCTCGATCATCACCCGGAGGGTTTGAAGGTCCTTGACCCTCTCATCCTGGTTTATGTTTTCTGCTATCCCGCTCAACCGGCCCTGGGGGATCTGTTCCTCAAAAACCAACGTCTGCTGCCTGACTTCCCCGCCCTCTAAAACATAAACGAGCAGAACCTGGCGCCCCCGCGTCGCCAATAAAGCCACATGATTGAGCCTGGCCTCATCCATATGAAGCGCAGTCACCAGGGAAGCACCCTGGGTATGATTTGCCAGCACGGAAGCTGACAGGGAAAGCCAATCATCCACATCATGGCGGGCCTGGTAAAACTGGTGGCGGATCATCTGCTGGATGTGGGAAGGCAATTCAGCCGGTCCCATTAACTGCTGCACAAAGAAGCGGTACCCTTCCCGGGTTGGAATCCGTCCCGCCGATGTGTATGGCTGTTGAAGGTACTCTTGGTCCGTCAACACAGCCATCTCATTTCTCACCGTGGCAGAGCTAAAATCCAAGCGGTAATTCTTCACCAGGCGGCCCGAGCTGACCGGCTCAGCTGTGTCCACATATTCCCGCACCACCAGCGCTAGAATGAGTTTTTGGCGTTCTGTCAGGGTTTCTGTCATAAATCTCATCGATTTTAGCACTCTCACCAAGAGAGTGCTAACAACGGTCATTATGTTAACACGAGGAGGTTTAGCAGTCAAGAAGGGAAAGTGCTAAAGGAGGTGTTCTAACAGAAAATTAACACATCGAATTTCCCCCAATTGGAGATCAGGCGTCCCCGTCCCCTTCTTCCCGCAATGAAGCAAGGAAGGCCTCATCCTCCGGGGAAAGGTCAGCATCCTGCAGCAGTTCCGGTCGGCGTTTCCACGTCCGGCGCAGGGCTTGCTCCCGCCGCCAGCGGGCAATGCGCGCGTGGTGTCCCGAGCGCAGCACCTCAGGCACCTGCCAGCCCCGGAATTCTGCTGGACGCGTATAATGAGGATGCTCAAGCAAGCCCATGGCGTGAGAATCTTTCTCCGCAGCCCGGGGATCACCGAGGACGCCAGCGATCAAGCGGGTGAGGGCATCGATCAGCACCAAAGCAGGTAGTTCTCCCCCGGTGAGGACATAATCCCCTATCGAGATTTCATGGGTGACCAAATGCTGCCGCACGCGTTCATCGACGCCTTCATAATGTCCGGCCAGCAAAGCCAGATGAGGGTATTCGCTCAAGGATGCCGCCTTATCCTGCGTCAAACGCTCTCCCTGCGGCGTCATCAGCACCACCGGGCACCGGGGAGGGCGGCCAACCACTTCCTCCACAGCCCGAAAAATTGGCTCCGGCTTCATGACCATCCCCCCTCCACCCCCATAAGGAAGGTCATCCGTGACATGGTGTTTATCCAGCGCCCAATCGCGGATATTATGAAGGCCAACATCCAGGTAACCCTCTTCTTGAGCCCGTTTCAGGATGCTGGCGTCGAGGTAGGGATAAAAAACCTCGGGGAAGAGCGTAAAGACGTCAAATCGCATGCTGTCATTCTAGCGGAGAGGATGCCGTTTCGCAAGGTCCCAGGTGGAGCCCTGCGTGCGCCCACAGGCATCCAAGGAGCTCCGGGTCAGGGGATTTGGCATTTCAGGGAGAAAAAAGCGGGAAGATGAGTGCACCTTAAGGCAGTGATCCGACGACTTGACGTCCATTTCCCGCCGGTGGTAAGATGAGCATATGTACCTCGACGGCAGTAAATGGAAAATGACCAAAAAACCGACCAAGCGGTCCAAACCGTGGCGGATACTCATCCTGCTCGTGTTAATCGCAAGTGTCGTTTATTTTAATCAAACTGTGGTTCCGGCCACAGAACCCTTATTCATCCCCACCTCCACCCCCACACCGAACCCGGAATCCTTTGTCAACAAGGCGGAAAGCCTTTTTGAAGAAGGGAAATTAAGCCAGTCCATCGATGCCTACAAAGAAGCCATTTTGCACCAGCCTGAGGATTCCTCCCTTTATGTCTCCCTGGCCCACACCCAGATCCTCGCCGGGCAACCCGAGAAAGCCCTGGAAAACGCGGAATTGGCCTTACTCCGCAACCCTGAAAACCCCCTGGCCTACACCATGAAAGCCTGGGCCTTGGATTTCCTGGGCGAAGTGCTCAAAGCGGAAACCACCATAGAAAAAGCGATCCAACTGGCAGATAAGAACGCCCTGTCCCACGCCGTGCACGCTGAGATCCTGATCGACAACCAGGAATATGAGGCGGCCAGCAATGCCTCCCTGCGGGCCCTGGAACTGGGCCCAGAACTCCTGGAAACCCACCGCGCCCGCGGGTACGTCCTGTACTGGACCGGAAATTACGAGGAGGCGGTTCGCGAATACCAGAGGGCGGTGAGCATTAATAACTCCATTCCCAACCTGCATCTCATGCTGGGATACTGTTACCAAGCAAATAACGAATATGACCAGGCGGTAAAAGCTTTCAGCCAGGCAAACGCCCTCGACCCCACAGACCCCATCCCGGAGTTTGAAATCTCGCGCATTTATTTGCTGCAGGGCTTATATAACAAAGCCATCCAATATGCCGATTTATCCGTTGAAGATGCCCCCTCCGACGCCATGATGCACGGGAATCTGGGCGTTTTATATGCCAGAAACGGGGAATTCACAAAGGCTTTGCAACACCTGGAACTGGCTGTGCGCGGGGGAACCACAGAGAACAACGAGGTCGTGGAAGGGATCCCGCTTTCTTATAAACCCCGCGTGATCGAGATCTTTTCCTCTTACAGCCTGACGTTGGCACGCACGGATCAATGTGAACAGGCTGTCCCCATTTTCCAAACCATGCTCAGCCAGGTCGGGGAAAACGAGATCGCCGTCGCCAACGCCAACGAGGGCTTGAAAATCTGCCAGGAAAGTCTAGAAAAAAGCACCCCAGCCCCCTGAGCGCTCACTTCCTTCTCCTGCGCATCTGAACCGCTATGAAAAAGCGCAGATACCCAACAGCGCGTACATATACCTACTTTATATGGATCAAAAACTGCGAGGGAAACGACCCACATACCGCCAAGACACATCTGACCTGAATCTGCTCAAGATCGGGGTTCTGTTCACTTTGATTCTGGGCGGCCTGTGGTTTGCCTATGAGGTCTTCAATCCCGAGGGGCGCTTTGAGCCCCTTTTCATGCCCACACCGACAGCTACCCGGACGGTAAACTCCCTCCGCCAGGAGGCGGAAGCGTACTTCGAAGCGGGGAAAATTTACATCCCCGACGATGATGACGAGACCACAGATGACAAAGATGCAATCGATGTCTACCGGGAGGTGTTGGAACTCCACCCTGAAGACGCATTGGTGAGAGCGGAACTCTCCCGCCTGCTGACTTACTCCTCCAGTTTACTCTCCACCACAGAGGAGCGCTCCCAGCGCCTGGCACTTGCCCGCCAGGAGATCGAGCGGGCGGTTCAGGACGCTCCCGACAACAGCACGGTGCAGGCCATCCGCGCTTTAGTTCTGGATTGGAGCGCCACCTCCACAGCCGCGAACGTGGAAGAACAACAGGCCTGGCTGGCAGAGGCCGAGCAGGCTGCCAACCTGGCCATCAACCGCGACCCGAATAACAGCCTAGCCCTGGCCTTTTATGCCGAGGTCCTCCTGGACCAGGGTCAAAAAATCCAGGCCCTGGAAAACGCCCGCCTCGCGGTGGAACAGGGACCAGACTCCATGGATACCCACCGCGTATACGGCACGGTGTTGGAAGCTCTGGGAGAATACCGCAGCGCGATCGAAGAGTTCGAAAAAGCAGCTGAGATTAACCCCAACCTGACCTTCCTTCACATACGAATCGGCGTGATCTACCGGGCGCTCAAAGTCTATGACACTGCCCTGCAGTACTTCGACAAAGCGATCTCGATCAACAACTCAAACGAGGTCCAAGACCCCCTGCCTTACATCGCCATCGCCAAAACCTATTCCCGGATGGGCGAATTCTTTATCGCGGCCCGCAACGCAGAAAAAGCCATCCAGATCAACCCTTATAACGCGAACACGTACGGACAATTGGGAGACATCTACGTTCGATCCCGAAATTACGAGGGCGCGGTCCCAGTGCTGAAGTGTGCGGTGGAAGGATGCACCGCGGAGGAAAACGAAGTGGCAGATGTGGCCGTGGAACCCCTGGCCTTGACAAACTACGATGTAGCGTATTATTACGCCCGATACGGATCCACCCTGGCCGCCTTGAGCCGTCCAGAGCAAAACTACTGTCCCAAGGCCATGGAAATCCTGAACTCCCTGGAAGCATCTTACGGCAGCGATCCAACGCTCAAGGATATCATCAACGAGAACAAAGAGATCTGTGATTTGCTACAAGATTCTTCCGCTCCCTGAACAACCCTAACCAACTCCAGGACATCCAATTTACTCTCCCAGCCCTTGCCTCCCCTTTCCCTCAGATTTTTATAAGAATCATATAAATTAACTTGACACTCGCTTGACTTTCACCTGGAAGCCAGTTATCATATTTTTCGCTGGTTAGCAGTCAATATTTGTGACTGCTAAATTCAAGGTGGTGGACAGGTCAGGAACCGGTCCCATTTTACCAGCAATGATATATTCATCATTATTTTTAACCACGTTAAGATAATTAGTTTGAAGGAGTAGAAATCTATGGCTGGAAAGCGTATCGTATTTTCTGAAGAAGCCCGGAGAAAACTACAAACCGGGATGGATAAATTGGCGAAAGCCGTCATTACCACCTTGGGGCCTAAAGGGCGCAACGTGGCCCTTGACCGCAGTTTTGGGAGCCCCACGATCACCCACGACGGCGTGACCGTGGCCAAAGAGATTGAACTCAAAAATAAATTTGAAAATATGGGCGCCCAACTCCTGAAAGAGGCGGCGACCAAGACAAATGACATCGCCGGGGACGGGACGACAACGTCCACTCTCCTGGCCCACTCCATCGTCACGGAAGGCATGAAAAATTTGGCCGCTGGTTTCAACCCCATGCTGCTCAAGCAGGGTATTTTGGCCGCATCCGAGGCTGTTTCCGAGGAAATCGGTGAGAAGGCCATCGACGTCACCACCAAAGAGGAAATTGGCAACGTAGCTTCCATCTCCGCCCAGGATCGATCGATTGGTGAATTGATCGCGGACGTGATGGATAAAGTCGGCAAAGACGGCGTGATCACAGTGGAAGAGTCCAAAACCCTCGCTTTCGAGACGGAGTACGTGGAGGGTATGCAGTTTGATCGGGGCTATCTTTCCCCTTATTTCGTGACCAACTCCGAAGAAATGGAAGCCGTCATTGAAGAGCCCAACCTGCTCATCCACGATTCCAAGATTTCCGCGGCACAGGACATCGTCCCTCTGCTTGAGAAATTGGTACAAATGGGCAAGCGGGATCTGGTGATCATTGCCGAAGACATTGACGGCGAAGCGCTGGCGACTCTGGTCCTCAACAAACTACGCGGCATGGTCAACGTATTGGCCGTCAAAGCCCCTGGCTTTGGTGATCGCCGCAAAGCCATGCTGCAGGACATCGCTGTCCTGACCGGCGCCACCGTGATCTCCGAAGAACTGGGAAGAAAACTGGACAGCGCCACGGTAGATGACCTCGGCCAAGCCGAGAAAGTCATCTCCACCAAAGACGACACCACAATTGTGGGCGGACAAGGCGACGGCGACCAAATCAAAGGCCGCGTGGAACAGATCCGGAACGAGATCGAGGCCAGCACCAGTGACTACGATCGGGAAAAACTGCAGGAAAGGCTGGCTAAGCTTTCCGGCGGCGTGGCTGTAATTCGCGTAGGCGCAGCAACTGAGACAGAGCTGAAAGAGAAGAAACACCGCGTAGAAGACGCGCTTTCCGCGACACGAGCTGCTGTTGAAGCCGGCATCGTTCCCGGAGGCGGCGTGGCCCTGATCAACGCCATGGGCGTGCTGGACGACATCGAGATGGACACCCCTGACGCGCAGGTGGGCGTCAAGATCGTGCGCCAGGCTCTGGAAACCCCGATGAAGCGCATCGCTGCCAACGCCGGCAAAGACGGCGCGGTCATCCTGGAAAACGTACGGCGCTTCCAGAAAGAACAGGACGATCACTACCTCGGATATGATGTTCTGACCGAGGAATTCATCAACATGATCAAAGACGGTGTGATCGACCCGGCCAAAGTGACCCGTGGAGCGCTCGAAAATGCAGCTTCCATCGCTGCCATGATCCTGACCACCGAGGCCCTCATCGCTGATGAACCGGAAGAAGAAGATGAAGGTATGCCCCCTGGCGGCGGCATGGGCGGCGCTGGGATGGGCGGCATGGGCGGCATGGGCGGCGGCATGCCCGGCATGTAATCCCCGAGGCACACCATTGAACAAGCATAGTGTGGACCGGAACACAGGTCCACACTATTTTTTTTGATTTCTTCCAAACCCCAATTGGCTTTCAAGGTGAGAACAAACATTCCCACCCCTCAAGAAGTACGGCCATATTTACAAAGTGTTAACAAGAAGCAGGAGCTTCCCTTTTGACAAAGCCTATCTTCCATGTTAGAATGCACAAGGCGTTAAAGAAAAACGCAATCCGGCTGGTAGAAGCAAGCCAGCTTTTAGAGAGCATGATTTGTTATCGGATTACTTGTAAGAAACACACGTTTTCATTCGTTAGCTTAAATCATACCTGTGAGACCACCCGGCCGGCAACATTCCGCCCGGGTATTTTTTATTCACTCCGCACCTTCAGCGCATCCCTCCCGGACATAGGGTTCGAAGAGGAAAAAAATACGAAAGAAGTTGAAGGTACATAACTTAGATTAGGAAAGAGGTAAACATGAGTTCAAACGCATTAAAGATTATCCCTTTAGGGGGATTTGGTGAAGTAGGAAAGAACATGATGGTGTATGAGTACGGCAAGAACATCATGATCGTGGAAACGGGGATCATGTTCCCCGAGAACGACATGCTGGGCATCGATTACATCATCCCAGATTTTGAGTACGTCAAAGAACGGAAGGACTTGGTTCGCGGCATCGTCATCACCCACGGTCACGAAGACCATGTAGGCGCCATCTCCCACATTGTGGAGGAAATCGACGCGCCCATTTACGCTGCACCACTCACCCGCGGTTTCATCGAAGTTAAACTCTCGGAAGCCAATCTGCTCAACCAGGCCACGATCAACACCGTTAACGCCGGGGACACGGAACATATCGGTCCTTTTGAGGTGGAATTCTTTCACGTCAGCCACTCCATACCCGACACCCTGGGTCTGGGCATTCACACCCCGGAAGGGCTGGTGGTCCACACCAGCGATTACAAATTTGATCCCACACCTGTCGACGGTTGGCCCAGTGACTTTGCCAAGCTGGCAGAGTTCTCCGGAGAAGGGGTCCTGGCCCTGGTCGCGGATTCCACCAACGCTGACAAGCCCGGTTGGACAGCTTCCGAAAAGGTAATCGACGACGGACTGGACGAGGTCTTTTCCGAAACTTCAGGACGGATCATCGTGGCCTCCTTTGCATCTCTGGTTTCCAGGATGCAGCAAGTCGCCGACGCTGCACACCGCCACGGCCGCAAGATGGCCTTCGTGGGATACAGCATGAAGAAGAATTCGAAAATGGCCCGTGATTTGGGGTACCTTGACCTCCCAGGCGATTTGATAGTGGGATTAGACGAGGCCCTGAACATGAACCCCAAAAAGGTCGTGCTCATGGCCACCGGTTCCCAGGGCGAACCATACTCGATCATGGGACGGCTTTCGCGGGGGACAAACCGGCGCTTCGACCTCCTGGAAGATGACACCATCGTGCTCTCTTCCCGGACCATTCCCGGCAATGAAGAGGTTGTGTATAAAACCATTAACCGCCTTTTCCGCCGGGGCGCGCATGTCATTTATGAAGACCTTGCCAAGGTTCACGTTTCAGGTCACGCCAGACAGGACGAGATGAAATTGATGATCAACCTCGTCAAACCCAAATACCTGGTGCCCATGCACGGCGAGCTCCGACATCTGAAACAACACGCGGCCTTAGCAAAGGAAATTGGCTTCTCTGACCAGAACGTCCAGGTGATCGAAAATGGTCAAGTTTTAGAGTTCGAAAACGGCAAGATGCAAACCAAAGAGCGCATCCCCGGAGGATACGTCTTTGTGGATGGTTCCCGGGTGGGTGATATCGGGCCCAGTGTGGTCCGGGAACGGGAGAAGCTGTCCCAGGATGGGGTGGTTCTGATCAGCCTCGTCCTCAATCAAAGCGGAAGGCTGTACGAAAATCCGGATATCATATCCAGGGGTTTCGTATATAAGCACGGGGACAAAGACATCATTGAGCAGACCAAAGCCAAGGTCAGAGAGGTGGTGGATCGATCCCAGGGTGACCTGCACAACGACCTCATCCAAACCATCAAATCGTTCCTGTACAGCAAAACAAAAAAACGGCCCATTGTCCTGGTCACCATGAATTGGGTCTAAAAAGAAAAAACGAAGTCAAAACCCCGCGGCGGCCGCCGCGGGGTTTTTTCTATCCACTCCAAAGAATTTAAGACTGCTATGATCAAGGGGCTGAATGTCCGTGCTCCCCGATCAGGGGCACAAAAGCGACCGGGGATAAGGCTTTCACTGAGAAGTCGCCCTCCCGGCGCTGGTACAATTTCAAAACTTGGCCTCCCCGGCTTCCCACGGGCATGATCAACCTTCCTCCCTCATCAAGCTGATCCAATAAAGGACGGGGAACTTCCGGCGCAGCAGCGGTGACGATCACTCCCTGAAAAGGCGCATGCTCTGGAAGGCCTTCAGTCCCATCCCCCTGGATGACATGGATGTTTTCATAATCCATATCCTGTAAACGCTGGGAAGCTGTTTTTGCCAGATCTTGGTGCCGTTCCACGGTATAGACTTCCGCAGCCAATTCCCCCAGGATGGCTGCCTGGTACCCTGAACCCGTCCCTATTTCCAGCACGCGCTCTTCCCCCTGGAGTTCCAGGGCCTCTGTCATATAGGCAACGATATAGGGCTGGGATATCGTCTGCCCCCTGCCGATGGGCAGCGGGCCGTCAGAATACGCAAATTCCCGCTTATGCTGGGGCACGAAAAGGTGGCGGGGTACGGACCGAAACGCCTCCAGGACCCGCGGGGAATCAATGCCCCGCCGGGCTATTTGGCGCTCGACCATCCGCTCTCGCGCTTTCTGGTAATCCATATCGTCCTTCATCGCCATCCACTCCCTCTCTCCCAAGCTAAAGGCCCAAAACTACGTCCGGAAGACCTCTTGAATATCCAGAAGGATCAGGCACCAACGCTGAAAGGCCCTGGGATCTGATCTGCCTGCCAACTAATGACGCGGCCCATTCCGGGTCTCCCCGTTTCCGCTCAGGAAAGAATGTAGGCCAACACCCACTGCGTAGTGGCCAGCAAGGCATCCAGGTGGGTGCGCTCGTAATTATGGGAAGCATCCACGCCGGGACCGATGAGCGAGACAGCCACATCGCCGCCCGCCCGCCAGTATGCCTCCCCATCCGATCCATAATAGGGGTAGATGTCCACTTTATGGGCGATCCCGTGCTGCTCCGCTAAAGAGCGCAGTCGCTCATTCAAACCGTAATGATAAGGACCGCCGGAGTCTTTGACGCACAAGGTGGCATGGAACTCATCCGAGGTTTGCCCATCTCCCACCGCTGCCATGTCCACAGCGACCAATTCCTCCAACCCCGCTGGGAACCCGCTGGCTGCCCCATGGCCCACTTCCTCATAATTGCTGATGTGAAACACCGTGTCCTGGGCGGGCTTGCCTCCAGACTCCTGCAGAGCCTGGATGGCCGCCACCAGACAAGCTACACCCGCTTTGTCATCCAAATGTCTGGAGCGGATAAATCCCCCATTAACCTCCACCCGGGGGTCAAAGCAGACAAAATCCCCCACCCGGATCCCCAACTCCCGGGTCTCCTCCCTGGAACTCGTACGCACGTCCAGGCGGACTTCCATGTGATCCTCGTCCCGCTTCGTTTCCCCGACTTTTTTGCCGTGCACATGCACTGAAGCGTTGTCGATTAAGATAGACCCGCGGATGTCCTCCCCTTTACTGGCGATCACAGTGCACCCTTCCCCTTCGACTGAATTCCAGGGAACGCCCCCAATCTTTGTCAGTTTGAGTCGGCCGCTGCTTTTGATCTCTTTGACCATCGCCCCCAATGTATCCACATGAGCGGTCAGTCCGCGCGGCGACCGGCTCTCCTCTCCCTTCCAGACCCCCACCAGCCCCCCCTTCTTCGTCACCCGCAGCTCAATTTCCGAAAATGGCCTTAAAGTCTCCTGAAGAGATTCAAGGATGTGATCCGTATATCCTGTGGGACTGGGCCTATTTAAGAGATCCACCAGCACTTCAAGCAAATATTCTTCATTAATGGGGGGCAGAGATGTCATAGTCTTCCTCACTGTGAACGTTCAGGGATATCCTTATCAGAAGCGATCGCCTCACGGAACTCGTCCGGTAATGAGTCGGGCCAAGTTGAAACCAAAACCCAATAAATTGCTTCCATCCCACAGACCCAAATCCTGATGGCAAGACACCCGGACATGATTGACATGCCCCTGCGGGTCGAGGACTCTGTAACGGACGTCGACGGGTTGGTGATAACGAAAATCTACCATATTCCCATTATACAGGAAAGTGAGGTCCGGCAAAGATCTCTGCTGACCAGCACGGGACAGGCTCCTAAGATGAAACCGGCTCCCCCGGAAAGCCGGCCCACTCCACCTGCCAAAAAGAAACGGGTGTCCTGAGAGGCTTATATTTTCCTATTTATGAAAGGATGGAGTCAATCCGCTGAAAACAGCCAGGTTTATACCTCATCCCAGTCAGCGTCTTTCCAGGGATAATCCGCGACTTCTCTGGCCGCTTTGCGCACCTCAGGATCGCTGGAGTATTTCCCCTGCAGTTCGTCCGGCAGCAACCCAGCGATGCCGCGCATGATCTTTTCCCCGATCTCATCCAGCTGTTCCCGCCGTTCCCTGCCCCTGCCCGTGGTATGGAAAGGCCCGATGGGCGTTCCCACTTTGATTTTGACTTTCGCTTGATTCCGGAGCCGGAGGGGAAAGATATCCCGGAACCCGGTGAAAGCCACCGGCAAAACCGGGGCCCCGGTTCGGGCTGCGAGGTACGCCGCCCCCGGACGCGCGGGCCGGAGCATCTCCGCCCAGGCGCCTCCCTCCGGGAATATCCCAAAAAGCCCTCCTTGAGAAAGCACGCTTTCCGCAGAGCGCAGGGCCTCTCTAGACACGGATCCGCGCCGGACGTAAAACACTCCCCACAACTTGGGCAGAAACTCAGCCCAGGCAGGTGTGAAGGCCGGGTTGGAACCGGCAAAGAATTCTATCCGCGGTGGCGCAAGGCGGATCATGGCTACCGAATCCGCGTAGCTGAAATGATTCCCGGCGATGATCATCGGGCCCTGTTCAGGCACCCTATCCTGCCCCTCGATTTCAAGGTCCGTCAGAGCCCAAAACGCGGTATGGACCAAACCTTTCAAGGCAAAGCGAATGACCTGCCGGCGAGGGTAGTTGACTTTTGACATAAAGACGCTCACTTTTGTCTACATAAAACCAATCGTCTGGAACTAAAGATGCCTCATCACGTCCACGATAACTGTCAGGGACACCCTCAGCTTCTGACGCGCTTCCCGAGCAAATCACGGCCGCTGATAAAAAACCCAGGGGGATTCCGGGTAATAATCATACACATCCCGCCTTCCCCGGTAAGCGGCTCTCAAAGCTGCATCCCGCTTCGGATCGAGATTCCAGGCGAAAAGAAAAGGGGTGTCAAAATAGGGTGTGGTCAGCTCCAGGTAACTGCCGTAAGGCATCCATTGTTCGCTGTGCACGATAAACAACGCCGGAGCGAGCTCTCGCACCTCTTCCGTCCGAAAAGGCCGGAGTTCTTCCCGCTGAATGCCGTACAAGCCGTGCAGGCCCTGCAAACGAAAGGGAAGATAAAAGATGATATTGGCAGCGAGGAGCATGAAAACCGCAGTTGTTGTTAACAGCGGTTGTAGTTTACGCCATCCCCGGCGGGTGTGCAGGAAAGACCTCCCCCTTTCCAATGACCAGCCCCCGACCGTGATGATCCCGACCGCTGTGAAAATGGACAATCCCGGCAAAGCGGAAAAGTAATAGCGCGGCCCCAAAAGCCAGGACCCCACCCAGTACGCCCCGTACACCATCACCAAACTCGGAAAGAGACTGCCCAGCAACAATGCCCGCGTGTTTTTCCGGAAAGCCCATAATCCAAAAGGGAGAAAAAGCCAGGACAGCTTTCCCCAACCGAAAAGGTCGCTTAATCCCGTGCGCAAGCTGTGTTTGGTGTTCCACCAGGCCAAGCGCAGACTGTGCCCTCCCTCCATCACCCCGTACCCCGGGCCGAATCCCACTTTGTCATAAGGCCACCACAGGGTGTACGGATTTTTGAAAAAATCCCCCGTGAGAGCCCCCTGCCACAGGAAATGGAGGGATCCCAAGATCAGCGCCACAGCCCCTGTCAGGATCACGCGTTTGCGCTGGAGGGCATCCCCCCGGACGAGGAGGACCAGGCCGTGGATACCGAATGGGATGGCCATTCCCATCATGGTCAGGGGGCGGGTCAACCCCAGTAAACCCAGACAGCTCCCTCCCAGGACCGCGGACAACCAATACGCGCTCCCTGACTGGCGGTCCTCGTCCGAAACCCCTTCATACCAGCACAGGATAAAGACCATGGACAGGACCAGACTCCAGGGATGGGAAAGCAGTGTTCCGGTTTGAATGAGAAACAAAGGGGATGTCAGGGTTAAACCTGCAGCCAACAGGCCGACCTTCTCGTTCTGAATCCGCTTCCCCAAATGGTAGGTCAACCACACAGCAAGCCCAGCCAAAAGGGGATTGACCCAGGAACGGATCCCCAGTCGGATCCCCAGGGAAAGCATAACCGGCCACCCCAGAGGATATTTTCCAAATCGCTGGCCCTGGTAATCCACCACAAAGGGGATCAGGAAATGGTCCGGGAAATCCGGAGAGGGCACGGTAAGGTCACCCCGGGAGATGGCCTGGGCCTGCCACACATATGCGAACTCATCTTCCAGGTGGGCCATGTTATCAAACACGTTTCCACCCACCAAAGCAGCGGCAATTATGGCAAACAAGCATAAAACCAAGGCCAGGCGATCAGCGCTTGACATGGTCAGGCACCGATCTCTCGCAGCGCTTTAAGGGTTTCCGGATGGAGGAACCCATTGGTCGCACAAATACCGCGGTTAGCGGTCAGGCGTTCTCCCTGGGAAAAATCCAGAGGTTTCCCATCTAAGTCGGTGACTTTTCCCCCCGCTTCTTCCACTAACAAAGAACCTGCTGCCTGATCCCAGACCTTTTCCCGATATCCCTCCCGCCCTCCGTCCAACAATCGCAAGTAGATTTCGGCTTTTCCCCCTGCCAGAAGGGCGTATTTCGCCTGGCTGTCCAAACGAACCGGCCCGACATCCACGTTCAAAGCCTGCGTAAAATCTACAATTTGATCGACGTTCGTGTGCCCTGACTCAAAAGAGCGCAGGAGACGGGCTTGCGTGGTATCTGTCTTCCGGGAAACGTGAAGAGCTGAAAAGTAAGGACTCGAAATCGGGGAATGCAAAGGCATGACCCAGCTCCCCTGACCCCGTGCGGTCGCAAAAAGGGATCCCTCTCCGCCTAAATCTTCTTCGAGATCCGCGTTCAAATTGGGGCAACCCAGGACACCAATCTGTTCCTTTCCTCCCTGGATATATCCTAAACACACAGCGAATTGGGCCCCCCGCAGGAAACCTTTCGTGCCGTCTATAGGATCCAGAGTCCAATACTCCTTTCCCACTCCCCCCCGACCGCGGTCAATCCAGTCAAGAACCCCTTCAGGAGATGCGTTTGGAATCACCCGGGAGACATAGCCGGTAATTTTCTCCAGCTTCTCCGCGTTTTCTTCCAGGCGGAGAACGTCGGCGTCCTCCTCTCCAATTAAGGACACATCAGGATCATATCGATTCAGATGGCAGCCCACCACCGCCTGGGCAGCGAAATCAGCCACTGTGACAGGCGTGCGATCCTCCTTCGTGAGGGCTGAAGTGACCATCTCAGTCTGGATCTCCTGGACAAGCTGGGAGGCGGTC
Source organism: Anaerolineales bacterium (assembly GCA_018335275.1). Taxonomy (GTDB): domain Bacteria; phylum Chloroflexota; class Anaerolineae; order Anaerolineales; family UBA11858; genus B10-G9. Next base: position 22,198 of record JAGXKM010000007.1, read on the forward strand.
TGGACAGCAGTGAGCGCGAAGTCAATTTTTGAGTCAGATAAATTAATCATCTCGTCTACCTTAGCATGAAACCCAAACCCCTGCAAGGTGGAGGGAAAAGGACAGCACCTCAGGGCTTAAAATGGGGGTTCTGGAGCTCACGCCCTTCCTCTATTTATATTCGTTTTCAGGTTTTTGAACTCTGGATCGACCCGGTATCTTTGGCGGCCCCATCCACGGGGACAGCGGTCAGATCGTAGACCATGGCCCCATTGATCTGCACAGGGACAATATCTCCCACAGGAACTTCGCCCTCAACAATGACCATGCCGTCAATCTCGGGCGCGTCACGGTAGGAACGACCCAGAGTAATCATATCGGTGGTGCCTTCGATCATCCCCTGCCCTTCCATCAAGACATGGAGTGTTTTCCCTACCAGGGCCTGGTTCTTCGTTAAAGAGATATTTTGCTGCCGGACCATCAATTCTTCTTTCCGGGCTTCTTTGACGTCCTCCGGGATGGGATCTCCCAAGGATTCCGAAGGGGTTCCCTGTTCAAAAGAGAACGTGAACGTACCCACGCGGTCGAACTGGATGTCTTCGATGAACCCCAACAGCGCTTCAAATTCTTCTTGCGTTTCACCGGGATAACCAACCAGAAATGTAGATCGCAGCGCGATCTCCGGCATTGCCTCCCGCAGTTTTTCAATGATCTCATAGACCCATTCCACATTCGCCGGTCGATGCATGCGCCGCAGCGTATCGGGATGCGCATGCTGCAGCGGCATATCCAGGTAAGGGAGAATTTGCGGGTGACCGGCCATGACGTCGATCAAACGATCCGTCACATAGCCGGGATAGGCGTACAGAACACGGATCCAGTCCACATCCGGTACCGCATCCGTCAGGTTTGCCAACAACCGGGCCAGCCCGTTTTCCATCCCCAGATCATGCCCGTAATCCGTGGTATCCTGGGCGATGAGATTGATCTCCCGGACTCCGTTATCTCGTAAGAGACGGGCTTCATCAAGGATCTCAGCCATGGGGCGGCTGACCAGGGTGCCTTTAATCAATGGGATAGCGCAGAACGCACAGGGTCGCCGGCAGCCGTCCGCGATCTTGAGGTAAGCGCTGACCCCCTGCAGATGGGCCTGAATGGCACCTCGTGTATCCCGGCCCACCGTGTTCACTTCAGGGAGATGATAAAGGGGTTCGGATCGATCCCCTTTTCGCAAGGTGTTGACCACCTCGAGGATATCCATCCAGCGCCGCGTGCCCAAGACACCATCCAGGCGGGGAACCTGCCGGACGACCTCCTCTCCGTAACGTTGAGTCAAACATCCTGCTGCAATTAACACCTGCCCGGGTTGTTTATGATTAGCCAGATCCCTTAAAACTTGATACGACTCCTCCCGGGCAGGTTCGATGAATCCGCAGGTATTAACGATGAGTACCTCAGCCTCGCTGGGTGAGTCCACCGGTGAAAAACCATCATGGTTCAAAATCTGAGCCATGCCATCGGAATCAACCGTGTTTTTCGCACAACCCAAAGAAACCATGTGAAACGTCTTTTCTTTCATAGATCTCTACCTTTCATCGCGAAGACGATCCTCCCCTCACTCATCTGTAGGTTGCGGCGTGAGCGTGGGCGTCGGGGTATCTTCGGGCGTGGGTGTGATCGTGGGCGTCGGGGAAATCGTGGGTGTCGGCGTAAATGCCCCTTCTTCCGTGTACACCAGGTTAACCACCTCTCCAAACAATCCCAACACGCCCAGGTCCCGCTGGTTGTAGATGACTTCCACCGCTGCTGCGTTCCCAGTTAACAACTCCACCCTTTCCTCACCGTCGAATACGTGTACGCTGCCCGGCATAACGCGGCCGTTGAAAGCCTCCTGCCCATCTACGATCACTTGCATCCACGCTCGCTGGTTCACGATCAGTTGTATATTCACGTTCCCGACTGCGCTGGCAGGCTGGGTGGGCTGGGTCTCCGGAGTCAGCGTAGCCGTCGGGAGATCATCGTCATCCTCCTCCACCCCCACGGCGATCTCATCTTCAAGGGTCTCTGTGGGCGTCACAGTTAATGTATGGGTGGGCGAAGGCAGCAGCACCTGGGCCACACCGGGAATCGTGGAGGTCCCCTGTGCATGATCCCCATCCCTGTTGAAAACCAGCAAGCTGGACCAGATGATGACCACACCCAGAAAGAGCACAATCAACAGACCTAAGATCAGATTTCCCGAGAAAAACCTCCTCCATTTAAGTGGAATGGAGAAAACCCCTTTCTTTGAGGGGGAGGCTTTCTTTTTTAAGTCCAAACGCGCCTGCAGAACATCAGCATAGGAAAGGAGCAGAGCATCTGTATCCAAGCCCAAGAACTCAGCATAGTTCTTCAACATTCCTTTGCCCTGCACGGTGGAGGGTAAATCATCCAACCTGCCCTCCTCAATGGCCCTCAAATAACGGCCGTGAATATGGATTTGCCTTTCTACATCCTGGACAGAAAAGCCCAGCGTTTCCCGCTGATCCTGGAGCGTTTTCCCGATATCCCCGAATTCGCCTTCTCCGGATGTTGCAGCTCGCGCAGATGAAGCCGTTTGGGGTTGATTCCGATCTTCGCGCGGGATCGTTGAATCCGACTCCTGCAGGAGATAGGATTCCGCATCCAAACCAAGGTAATCAGCGTAGGAACGGACAAACCCCCGCTGTTGGACCGCAGAAGGGAGTTCCTCTAATCGCCCTTCTTCAATCGCACGCAGGTAATGCTCCTTGATCTTGGTCGCATGCGCTGCTTCTGCCAGGGTTATGTTTTGACTGCGGCGCGCTTCTTTTATCTGCTGCCCCAACGATTGTTCCATAGCCACCCCGCTAGATAAGTTAAGGGGTCATTGATAGCAAAGACCGGTCTGGGTTTATCCAAAGAAGGCCCCAGACCGGTTCACGCATTCTTTTTACAGAAGGGATTGATTACTCAGCTACCTCTTCCTCTGATTCAACCTCTTCAACTTCCTCATCCTCCGGGTTTTCCTGATCCAGTTCCGCTTCTTCCTCTTTGGCTTCCATGTCCTCTTGATCAGGCCCGGCTTCCTCTGAGTCAATCTCTTCCCCTTCAGCTTCTGTCTCTTCCGTCTCGCCTTCTTCCTCCTCGGCTTCACCTTCAACTTCCCCGCTGATCTCTTCCAAAGCCTCCTGGGCCTTCAAAGCTTCCTGCTCTTCTTCTTCCAAGGCGGATTCAGGAGGTTCGCCCTCCCGGTGGACGATGACCTCCACTTCAGGAATCAGATCCACCGTGAGGCGAACAGATACATTGTGTAAGCCGATTTCGCGCAGGGGCTGAGATTCGATTTGTTTGGCTTCGATCTCCACGCCAATTTCCTCACCCACCGCTTCAGCCAGCATCTGCGTGTTGACAGAGCCGTACAAACGGCCTGTTTCACTGGCTTTCACCGCAAAGGTGAACAATTGGCCATCCAGCTGCTCCGCTACGCCGCTCATCTCTTCATTAATGCGGGCCCGCTTCTTCTCGCCTTCTTTGCGAATCCGGCCAGCCTGTTTAATGGCTCCAGGGGTAGCCAAAACCGCCAGGCCCTGGGGCATGAGATAATTCCGCGCGTAACCCGGGGCGACTTTCTTGACCTCCCCCGCACGTCCTAATTTATACACGTCCTCAAGTAAAAGAATTTTCATTTTTCAAGCCCTTTCCTTAGTTATAAAACGTTCAAACAAAGGCCTCGGGCGAAGGGTACAACGCTCCGAGACGGAGGAAATTTTACCAGATTGAGATGGGATCGTCAATAACCGGCATTGCTGTGAGCTTGAGAGTAAAATGAAAGTTTCCATCCTTATGCATAATGAAAACCTCAACTCCCGACCCGATCAGAAGAGGAGAGATGACTCCATTTCAAATCCCCCGTGAGGGCTGGCTGGAGCGAATGAACCCCCGCAGCCGGAAAGCAGCCCCTGGATCCCTTTTTACCTTGAGGAAACGATATTCCTCCTTCACAAATCAGATCGTAGAAACCACCCTTTCACCGAAAGGTGAGGATGAGCCAGACCAGGGCCAACAGTAAAAGAGCCATGATCAGGAACACCACATTCGCCAGATCACGGGAACGTTTATCCTTAAGTTCCACAAGAGGAAAGTTCCCCTCCAGCTGGAAGAGAGGGCCAGCAAACCAGGTGAAGGCCACTCCTCCCAATAACCCCCCAATATGCCCCCAGTTGTCAATTCCCGGGGATAAACCGATGAGCAGGTTAATCAAAGCCACCTGGATGATCTGCCGCAGAGCTCCTTTAAAGCGCTCTCCTAAGAGATCGCGGTGCTGGTAAATAAATATCCCCTCCGCACCTAATAGCCCAAAGATCGCCGTCGAGGACCCCAATGAAGAAGCCTGGGTGAGCATGAACGAGAAAACGTTTCCAGTCAACCCGCTGATGATATATAAAGCCAGAAAGCGAGTGTGGCCAAAATAACGCTCCAACCGCCGCCCCAAAATATACAGGGCATACATGTTGAAGCCCAGGTGAAGGATGGAGCCGTGTAAGAGCATGGGAGTCAGTAAACGCCAATACTGCCCAGATTCAATGAGTCGATTATCCTTCACCCCGTATGCGGCAGGGAGATCCAGATCTAAGAATACCCGCGTGCCCACCTGGATCAAAAAGAAAAAGATGGATAAAGCCAGTAAGGTATAGGTGACATGAGGTTCCGTTTGGGGAGTTTGAATGCGGGGTTGCGGGGCGGCTTCCGCGCCCATTCCTTTCCCGGTTCTCTCCATTTCGCTTTCAGTCATAATTCAACGCTTCGCGGGTCTACCCGGTGCTGCTCCGCTTCGATGATAGCCTCAATGACATCGACCGTCTCGTCAAGCTCGCCCTCCCGATTGATGACCACATAATCAAACCACTCCATTTGTTTGAGCTCCTGGCGGACGGTTTGGAGGCGTATTTTTAGGCTCTCATCGTCTTCCGTCTCACGATTCTTCAAACGGCTCACCAGCTCTTCTTCATTCTGAGCGGTCAAAAAAATCAGAAGCGCGTCCGGGACCAGATTCCGCACTGTCTCCGCTCCCTGGACATCCACGCGCATGACGACATGTTTTCCACTTTCCAACCCTTTCCTGACCTGCGCTTTAGGAATACCTTTGTATTGATCATAAACCACCGCGTACTCCAAAAGGTCCCCCCTTTCGATCATCTCCTCAAACTCCACCTCGGAAACAAAAAAGTAATCCACGCCGTGCTCCTCATCAGGACGGGGGGGACGCGACGTGGCAGTGATCACAAAATGCAAGGGCAGGTCGCGCTCTTTCAACTCTGCAATCACCGAGTCCTTACCTACCCCGGAAGGACCGGAAATCACAATCAGCAAAGGATCCGGAGGGTTGGGATGAAAACGGTTGGAGGGGAAATCGCTCATTTGAAATTCGTCCTCATTTAGATATAATGTTTTTGATAGTCCTGCCAAAAAAATCCCGGGAGGAAAACATCATGCCTACATACCAATATCGGTGTAAAGAGTGCAGGGAATCTTTTACCCTTTTCATGACATATGAAGAGTTTGATCATCGGGACGTGCATTGTCCTCACTGCCAAAGTCCCCAGGTCGACCGTGTGATCGGATCGGTACGGGTCGCACATTCCAGCGAAAGCCGTCTGGAAGATCTGGCTGATCCCGCTGCATTGGCCAAGATGGAGGACGACCCCAAAGCTATGGGGAAAATGATGCGCCAGATGAGTGACGAAATGGGAGAAGATATGGGTCCCGAATTTGATGAAGTCGTCGATCGTTTGGAACGGGGCCAAAGCCCAGAGGAGATTGAAAAAGACCTCCCTGACCTCGGGTCAGGAGGCGAAGAGTTCGACAACCCATCTCCCTTGTAGCCCATTGTACTATAAGAATTAAGGGCCGAAATTCGCTGCGTTCCCTGTCCCGGCGCACCGCCATTCAGGACCCTGATCTCCCGCGCAGCCGTTCCAGTACGATGGCGAGAATCTGTTCCTGCACTGTATCAAAGGAACGTTCCGCATCGACCACCACCCATCGCTCTGGTTCCGCTCCCGCCAACTGTAAATAGCCATTTCTCACCCGCTGGTGGAAATCCAGATCTAAAGCATCTAATCGGTTCAAGTTTCCCGCTTTGTTTCTCCGCATTAAACCCAGGGCGGGATCAAGATCAAGCAAGATTGTCAAATCTGGCTCTAACCCCCCGGTCGCGTAGTGAATGATTTCCCGCAGAGGCGTCAAATCATTTTGATGTCCAAAGCCCTGATAGGCCAGCGTGGAGTCCGCAAAACGGTCACATAAAATCACCTGCCCTTTTTTCAGACCCGGCTTAATGACCTCTTCCACGAGTTGAGCCCGGGATGCCTGGAGCAGTAAAGCCTCCGTACGGTCCACCATGGCTGTGTTTTCCAAGTCCAGAATCGTGTTCCGGATTTGATCCCCGATCGGCGTCCCTCCCGGTTCGCGCGTTTTCCGGACAGGGTATCCTTCCTCGATCAGGGCCGCAGCCAAAGGCTGCAACTGGGCCGTCTTCCCACTCCCCTCAGGCCCTTCCAAGGTGATGAACATCCCCGTCTTTTTTTGGTCCATGACCATTTAATCACTCCCTGTACTTCTCCCCCAACCTAAAAGGGGCGAACTCTCATTTACCCCTATTCTTCGTCCCGGAAGACACGCACCCGGCGGTTCGGGTCCTTACCGTAAGAATGGGAGGACAGGTTCGCTTGCCGGACCATCTGGTGTTGGAGCCGACGAATATAGGAAGTGGCAGGCGGCAGTTCCACCCATCGTTCCCCGTTGAGTACAGCTTGAATCGCGCCCTGGGTTTGCTCCAAGGCCTCTTCCTCATCCTCACTTAAAGAAGAGTCTTTGAGATTAAAGACATCCTTCAAGAAACGCTCCATGCGTTTGCGTGTATTAGAACGCAAGACGTAAATGGGCATCCCCAAGTCCTCTGCAGTCATGATCGGCTTGGGATTGTTGCGGTAGTGGTGTTTGAGGGTGACTGCCACAGACGCGTCCTGAACACGCTCCTTCAGATCAATGGGGACTTCTAATTCCCTGGCCGCCTTTGACATCCGATCCCGGGCAATTCCGTAGGTAAAGAGGGACAGCGTTTCAAGATCCCCCCTGGCCTGTTTATCCACGCCCGGGGTCTGATACGCGCTCTCCCGCTTCAACCCTGCGGGGGTCTTCTTTAACCTGGCCCTTTGAGGTTTTTTCCTGATCTTAATCTCCCCGCTTTCTTCGCGAGAGCGGATTTCCGGAACCAGCGGCTCTCCCCGTAACAAGGAATCCACGGCCGTGGCGACATCCTCGTGGATGGCAAGGCGGTCGCGGGTTTGAATCTCTATCAGGGTATGAAAGGTGGGGTTAGAGCGCCGTTCCAGGACGGTCTTTTGTGTCCCCCGCCGGCGGGCCTCTTCATCGGAGAGCGTGACCGACTCTATTCCACCCACCAAATCGGCCAGCGTGGGATTGATGAGCAAATTTTCCAGGGTATTGCCGTGCGCGGTGCCGATCAACTGCACCCCTCGCTCCGCGATAGTTCGCGCCGCCAGGGCCTCCAGTTCCCGTCCGATCTCATCAATGACGATCACTTCCGGGTTGTGATTTTCCACCGCCTCTATCATAACCTCATGCTGTAAGGAAGGTGAGGCAACCTGCATGCGGCGGGCTTTTCCTACTGCAGGATGAGGTACATCCCCATCCCCCCCAATTTCATTGGAAGTGTCCACGATCACCACCCGTTTTTTCTCAGCCAAAATCCGGGCTGCTTCCCGGAGCATGGTCGTCTTCCCCACGCCGGGTCGTCCTAAGAGAAGTAAGCTTTTACCGCTCTCAATAAAATCCTTGATGATATCCGTGGTCCCATACACCGCCCGTCCTACCCGACAGGTCAAGCCCACGATATCCCCGCTGCGATTCCGGATGGCTGCAATACGGTGAAGCGTACGCTCTAAACCTGCCCGGTTGTCGCCATCAAACTCCCCCACTCTTTGCACTACATAGGCAATATCTTCCCTGCTGATCTCCTTCTCGCGGAGCACAAGCTCCTCCTGGGAGAATCGAGCGGTGGGAACACGTCCTAAGTCCAAAATCACTTCAATCAAGTCATCATTCCTGCCCAGCGAATTGATCGGTTCGCTTAATCCTGGGGGCAGGATGTCGAATAGCGCATTCAAGTTATCTGTAATCTTATGATTTGACATACGTTGTATTTTTATCTTCTGACTTTACGAAAGGCGTCGTCACATCTGGTTGGGTTTCAAACGCTCCTACCTGATAGGGCTGCTTGGCTCGAAAGTGAACAGCAACATGTTTGACCATCGCAAGCTGAAAAGCACACTGTACTGCGCCCACCCGTTCAAGGGCAGAGATGAGCTTTTTTTGATAGGTGCGGACCCGGAAAAAGGTTTTTTTCCGGACGTGGTGGGGTAATTTCTCACATAAAGCTGCGATATGATCTTCCAGGTTGGATTCCGCGGGGTCGATAATCAGGTCCAATAAAACCCCTTTGGGGCCCTGATGGAAAACCGCAAATCCCACAAGCTCACCGTCCGCCCAAAAACTAAACCCCTGGAGATCCTCCACCCGGGGCGGCGCTTCCACGCGCTGCACATCGCGGGGGATGACCTTGCGGTATAAACGCTGGATCGCTTCACCTTCCCCTTCCGAAAAAGGGGTCCAGCCGGGCTGGGAGCGATCGTGCGTCAGCGTCCCGGGTACCATCCATATCCACTGCTCAGCATACGCGCGGAATCCACTCTGGCGTAAACATTCTTTGAGAGGAGATTCCCGCTGCACCTCAGCCAGAATATGGAACGCACCCCGCTCACCTGCCTGTTGGCAGAGATGAGAGATCACCCTCACCATCTGATCCCGGGAATCAGGATCGGCGGGCGCCAGAAACGTGAGCTGAGCTGAATGTTTCCCTGGCGCGCGGTAGATCTGGCCTACGGCAGGAGATGAATCCTCCACTGCGGATTGCCAGGTGGTAAAAAACCCGCTCCTGGGAAACACCAAAGAAAGCAGCACGCTGGAAAACATCCCCGGGGCGTAGGTCAGGCGGAGGGCGTTATCCAAAAAAACCGCCTGATCCCGATATCGAATAAATGCCAACACATCACGCCAGGCAAAATCTCGAGCCATAAATGACACCGCTTAGGCCTCCAAGGCCTTCTCCACCATGAAGAGAAAATACCGGTGAACACGATCATCTTCCGTTAATTCTGGATGGAATGCTGTGGCCAATAGGTGATCCTGCTGGGCAGCGACGATCCGCCCATCTGGAAGGGTGGCCAACACTTCGGCGCCTTTTTCGACGGATTCAATCAGGGGTGCGCGAATGAAGATCGCGTGAAATGGGGTCTGGTTAGCGGAAACGCGCGATAAAGCGGGGAAATCAATGTCCGTCTCAAAACTGGCAATTTGACGACCAAACGCGTTTCGTTCCACTGTGATGTCCATCAGGCTCAATAACGGCTGCTGGCGCTGCGCGTCTTTGGAAAGGAAGATCGCCCCAGCACAGGTTCCCCACACAGGTTGCGATCTGCCAAAAGCTTTCAGCTCATCCAGTAAACCGAAATCAACGGCTAATTTCCCGATCGTCGTCGATTCGCCTCCCGGAATGATCAAGCCATCCACGTTTGCCAGATGATGGGGGAGGCGGACTTTTTGGGCCCGGACACCGAGTCTGGAGAGGGCGGCCATATGTTCTGAGAATGATCCCTGCAAAGCCAACACCCCTATGTTCATTTTTTTCATATTAACTCGGAACCTGCAGGCCCCGTGCAGGGAAGTCGCGCAGGATAAGATACATCATTGCCATTACCAACCCCGATCGGCAATTTTGTCCTCTTCAGGCATGGTCGAAATATTCCGTCCTACCATGGCCTCGCCCAGATTGCGGCTGACCTCCGCAAGGATCTCAGGGTCCTCGTAATGTGTGACCGCTTTGACGACGGCATCTCCCCGTTTGGCAGGATTTCCCGACTTGAAAATGCCGGAACCGACGAAGACGCCGTCCACGCCAAGCTGCATCATCATGGCAGCATCCGCCGGGGTAGCGATCCCACCCGCCGCGAAATTGACCACAGGCAGGCGGCCCAGGTCACGGGTTTCCACTACCAGATCATAGGGAGCGCCGATCTCTTTCGCAAAGGACATCAACTCCTCATCCGGCATATTCTGCAGCCGCCGGATATCACCCATCACACTCCGGGCATGGCGGACAGCTTCCACCACGTCTCCCGTGCCCGCCTCGCCTTTGGTGCGGATCATGGCCGCCCCTTCTCCAATCCGGCGGAGGGCCTCCCCCAGGTTCCGGCAGCCGCACACAAAGGGGGTCTTGAACTGATGCTTATCAATGTGATGCTCTTCATCCGCAGGCGTCAAAACTTCGGATTCATCAATATAGTCCACTTCCAAAGCCTCTAAAATCTGGGCTTCCACGAAGTGACCGATGCGGGCTTTGGCCATCACCGGAATGGACACGCTCTCCATAATCTGAATGATCAACTCAGGGTCACTCATCCGGGCTACCCCGCCTTGATCACGGATGTCGGCGGGAACGCGCTCTAAAGCCATCACTGCCACTGCACCCGCATCTTCTGCAATCTTGGCTTGATCAGGGGTGACCACATCCATGATCACGCCGCCTTTTAACATCTGAGCAAGCCCTTTTTTAGTCGCAAAGGTACTGACTTGGGATTCCATTTTCAATCGTACTCCTGAACTACTGGAAACATTTAAACGAAATGCCATGGACAAATCATGCGCATTGACACCTTGATACAAGGTAAAAATTTCACATAGATTACCTTGTTCTACATGAACAAAACGCCCATGGATTGTGATCAGATTCTACCATGCAAACCAGTGAGAAGCAAACACAGGGAAAACCACCCCCTATTCCACTCTCCCCCTTCTGTGGATCCACGTTGAACACTCTCTCTCCGATGCTGCTCGGAAAGGCGCACACACATTGCGGCGAAGTCACCCCTGGCTCAAACCTTAACGTTCTTCAACATTGATCCGAATCGCGGTCCGGATATTGCCGTCAATCTCGACATCCACAAACTCGGGAATGCTGATCACGTCATATCCATCCTCGGCCAGGTAATCACGGGCTAACGCCATCGCCTTGACCGCCTGGTTGACTGCACTGGCACCGATCGCCTGCACATTCGCAAACTTCTGTTCACGGAATATGCCTGCTATTGCCCCTGCAACAGCCGAGGTGCGGGAGGTCGCTGAAACCTTAATGATTTCCACATTGTCGGTATCCATGGTCCTCTCCCTGAGGTAAGACGTTAGATAGTCTCCCATTTCGGAGGAGTATTCATTTTGTGTTATTCATTGTACATAATCCAGCAAGTTTTATCAAGCGAGAAACGATTCCCTCCCACCGCCTGGACAAAAAGCAGGTTGTAACCTGACATATTGATACACTTGACATTTATGGGTAAAATAGGAGAACTGAATCCCGGAGCGGAAAGGACAGCACGCGCTTTGCTGCCGGGATTCTGGCCTCACCCAGCGGTCCTGCAACCAGGGCATTTGAGAAACCTACCACCCGGGAAAGGCTCATTCACCCCGGTTGAACAGCGGCTGCACTGCCAGGAGATACCCATGAAAAAAACATACACATACCTGAAAGACCTGCCCGTTTCAGATCAGGACGTTCCCCCGGACAGCATTCTCAGCCAGACTGTGTTTGAAGATGGAGGGGTGAAAGTTATCTTGTTCAGTTTCGCGCCCGAACAGGAACTATCAGAACACACCGCTTCCGTCCCGGCCATCCTTCACTTTCTTGACGGAAATGCCCATCTTGTCTTAGGGGAAGAGGAACAGGAAGCCGGCCCCGGCACCTGGGTCCATATGCCGGCCAATCTACCCCACAGCATTTTCGCTAAAAGCAACCTCACCATGCTCTTATATCTGCTCGAGCAATAAATCAACGCGCTTAAGGTAACCCAAAAAACATGCAAATCCTGGCCATCATTTCCGGTGAATACGGCAGGCGCCATGTAGAAAACATCACCACTCACGGGCCTCAAGAGTGGCAGATAGAAACCTGGCGGACGCCAAAGTTTTTCCCGCCCATCATCGATTATCCGGAGGATCACCTGCCGGACACCCTCCCGGAAGCGGATCTGGTGCTCTCTTTTGCTGAAGACAAAGGCGCAGCGGAACTGCTCCCCGAGATCGCCAAGATGACAGGGGCGAAAGCCGTGATCGTCGCTGTTGATGATGAGGCCTGGCTGCCGCGGGGTTTAGATCGGCAGCTCCGGGGCTGGCTGGAGGAACAAGGTGTGACCTGTGTGACCCCTAAACCATTATGCTCTTTAACCGAAAGCGAATACGGGGTAACCCGACAGGAAACCAGATCCTATCAAGACCCCTACATTCAAGCGTTCGCCCGGCACTTTGGGCTTCCTGAACTGAAACTCGAGATCGATCCGGAAACGAAAATCATCACCAGCGCTGAGGTCGTCCGGGACGCTGTATGCGGCTGCGCCCGCCACGTTGCGGAAGGATTGATAGGTATTTCGGCAGACAACGCGGAGGAGAAGGCAGGACTGCTGCATCACCATTACCCCTGCCTGGCGAGCATGAAGAAACTCCCCCCTTTCAACCATGACACCCTGATGCACACATCAGGTCAAATCCTGAAAAACAACGTTGCCAGGCAGGTGAAACCTCACAAACACGTGCGGTACATCGAACCCGGGAAACGATCAGAGTGATCACGCCTGCTATCATATAAGCTGAAGGGAGGGGTTCCCGGAAACCCTTTGCTTTGGCTGAAAGAGGCAAGGCCGCAAACATTTCTCCCTTTTCATGATACAGTGAATACATACCGGAACGAGATCCTCGTCCTCGAGGGACCGGATATGATCCGCTTCACCCGCCAGGCTGGTCTTTTCTACAGACTCCAGAGTAGGTCAGCCCGGGGCATGTCGAAAAAAAAGGAAACCAGCCATGGAAATTGCCATCGACATACACAACCTGACGAAATACTACGGGGATTTGCTCGCCGTGGACCGGATCAACTTCCAGGTCAAACGGGGAGAGGTATTCGGGTTCCTGGGCCCCAATGGAGCAGGCAAGACAACCACACAGCGGATGCTGACCACCCTGCTGGAACCTACGGAGGGACGAATCCAGATCTATGGCCACGACCTGGTCCAGGATCCCATGCCCGTCAAAAGGCAGATGGGGCTGGTGCCGGAGGAATCCAACGTATATACTGAACTCACCGCCTGGGGCAACCTGATGTTCACAGCCAAGCTCTACCGGGTACCTGCCGGCGACCGGGAACCACGCGCCCGTGATTTGTTGGAGACTTTTGGGTTATGGGAAAAGCGCCATGTGAAGGTGGAAGAGTTTTCCAAAGGGATGCGCCGCCGTTTGAGCATCGCCATGGCCATCATCCACAGGCCTTCCCTGCTCTTTTTGGATGAGCCCACGCCGGGGCTGGATGCCCAGAGCGCGCGAGCCATCCGGAAGATGATCCGCGATCTGAACGCGGAAGGCACAACCATCTATCTAACCACGCACCAGATCGAGGAAGCCAACCAGCTTTGCGACCGGGTGGCGATTATCGACCATGGACAAATCGCTGCCATCGATACTCCGGAGCACTTGAAAGCCGCCTTCCAAAAAGTGCAGTCAGTGGAGATAGCGCTGTCGCCGGACGGGGGAACTCACGGAGAGCGCCTTAAAACTCTTCCCGGCATCCGCCAGGCGGTGAAACGGGGAGATAAATGGCGGCTGTACACCGAGCAGCCTTCCGCGTTACTTCCCCGCCTTGTGGATTATGCTGAAAAGCAGAACGCGGAAATCGTCAGCCTGTGCACATTAGGGCCCAGCCTGGAAGATGTCTTCCTGCAGATCACAGGACAGGAAATCGGTGCTGTACAACATAAAACAAAAACTTCCAAAGGCAAGATCCGGAAAGGAGGACAATGATGAGTAGAGGGTGGATAACCCGTCTGCAGGATGAAATCAGCCAGGCCTGGGCGGTGGCTGTCAAGGACGTCCGCGTGTACTATCTGACGCCCCCCATGATCATGTTCGGATTAATGCTTCCCCTTTTCCTCTTCTTTTCCTTTTCCATCAAACGCGAGATTGGCCTGGAAATAGGCCTGGCACGTCTGCTGGCCCTGACCACGTTCTTCACTGCTTCCTCCGCCGGCCCCGTGATCATCCCCCTGGAGCGGAGGGTCGGCACTTACGACCGCTTACTGACTGCCCCGATGTCGCTGACAACTTTACTGCTGGGTAAAACCCTGGTGGGTGCCTTCTTTGCCACACTGGTTTCTGCGGTCCCTCTCCTAATCAGTATTTTAGGACTGGGTGTTAACTTGGCTGATCCGGGTTTGCTTTTGATCAGCGTTCCCCTGGCCAGCCTTGCCTTCTCCGCCTTCGGCCTTGTTTTCGCCTCCATTCCCACCCGTTCAGTGGGCAACATCATGATGCCCAGCACCCTGGTGCGCTGGCCGCTGATGTTCATCAGCGGGATTTTCATCCCCCTGGAAGAGATGGCGCCCTGGGCCCGAACCCTGGCCTACTTTTCCCCCCTGACCTACGCTCAAGACCTGATGAACCATACCGTGCTGGGGAAAGGTTTCCTCAATCCCTGGATCGATGTCGCGATCCTGCCCTTGCTGCTCATCTTATTTCTGATTCCCGCCGCGCGCCTGCACCACCGCAGCCGAGTCTTAGGATATTAGTACCAAGCGATCCGACCTTCCTTTCCATGATATACTGAGGGATATACGAATCCCGACTTAATCCTTGTGGGGCGTTATTCTTACCCACAGACTTGGAGGTGGTTATGAAACGGAGTAGAATGGCTGTCATCATAGCGTTGGTAGGTGTGATGTGCGCTGCCTGCGCAGGGGGAGAAGAAGTCCAGGAGCCGACCCAAGCTGTTGAGGAGCCAGACCTGACCTCCGAAACCTCTTCGGAACCCATGGTCCAGGATCAACCGGTCGCTTCTTACTATCAGGATAACTGCGCAAGGTGCCATGGTGAAAACCGGGAAGGGAAAAATGGGCCTGCCCTCCTGCCGGATAGCCTGTCAAGGGATGATGCCTACTATCTCGACATCATCCGGGACGGCAAAAGAGGGATGCCATCTTTCGGGAGCAAGCTCAGTGATCAGGAAATCCAGATCCTGATCGACTTCCTGCGCACCGAACCCTGACCAGCCCATCAAGCGCAATCACCAAACAAGCCCGATGCAGTCTTGGACTGCACCGGGCTCTTGGTTGTTTCCTCTCTGTGTTAAGAGCGAAGAGAGAGGAACGCCCTTCTTTATCCAGAGATCGGGGCTCAAGGCCTGATCATGGGCACCTGGGGATAGTCATCCGCTGTTAAGTCTTCCAACTCCACCTCTTCTTCGGGACTGGGATTGCTGAGCAGATCCTCCTGGGTCCCCTCGCGGCTTTCCGGCCAGAGCAAATCCAGGATGCGGGTGTCCAGATTCGACCCCGTCCCGCCCCCAATCCGCCACTGCTCCGCTTCCTGCATCACGTCACGCACCCGCCACACGCCAGGGGAGGGGAACCCCTCCTGACTGAGGACCGTGACCGCAAAGGCCCAGGCGCTGGGATCGCTTTCCGGGAGCAGACGGCGTGGGACACTGATCGTCACCCGCCGCTGCCCGGGATTGGTGATGATCTCCATCCCGCTCCCTAACTCCACCGGACCCTCGTCCCCCGGCTCAAAAACGCCCGGCGTCCACCCTTCAGCCCAGATGGCATAATTCCAGGCAAAGCCCTCCTGGAGGGCGGCGTTGCGGCCCGGAAGCAAAATCCGGTCCCCGGATTCACCGCCGTCTGTGTCGATGTAGATATCCAGGGTCTGGATACTCAACCCGTTTGGAGAATCCCACACATTTTCCACCGGGCCCCGGATCCCGACCCGGAAGATGTAGTATTCCTCATCCCGGCCCACTTTGAAGCTGGTGATGTCGAAGGCGCCGGATTTAAACACAGCGTCTTCGGGATAGATATAGGTCCCGGGCCCGTGGTCGTCCCCTTCAGGATCGCTAACCTCCACAAAGAGGTCGGGAATGGGTAAATCCGGCACAGTGGCCAGGGCCGGACCTTCCTGGGGGAAAACAGCCACATCCGTTCCCCCCTCGCTGACCACCAGGCGGGCGTTGATCCGGTTCCCGCTGCGGATCTCCGGCGCCAGCTGGCTGAAGGGCACCACGAATTCCAAGACCCCGTCCCCTAAGGCGACATCCGTCAATTCGAGATCCCCCTCCTCGGCCAGGGATTCCCATCCCCCCTTCCCATCCGCGGCGTAGACCACCGCCCCCGGTGAACTGTCCTCTATGGTTACTTCGATCAGTCGGTTGACACCAAATCCCAGCAAGGTCTCCCCCTCCCCGTAGCGGGTATAGGCGTTAGAGCGGCTGGGCCCGGGCACATTGAGGTAAAAGCCGTAGGTCCGGTCCGGGGAGAGATCCCCCTCCGCGTCCAGGCGCAGATAAAGATTTTCCTTGTCAAAGCCGTAGGAAAGGCGGGTCAGGCCAGCCTTGTCCAGGGTGTAAAACCCCGCGTCCGCCCATTCCCCCTGGTCCACAATGCCGTCCGCGGTGACCGAAGTCAGCATCTCCAGAGGCGGCTGGTCCGGCGCCTGGGCAGATTGAGGGATGACGGGGACGTCGACAAAGGAGGGCACTTCTTCCCCGATGATCTCATAGACCTGGCCCAGATACTCCCGGAACTGCTGATCAAAACTCTCGTCATTGCCTGAATTCTGATCCGCGCCGTACCACCAGAACCAATCCGAACCCTCGGCGATGTACATCGTCTCCAGGGCTTCCGCCTGGGTATCCTCGCTCAGGTCACCCCCGATGATGGCATCCTGCAGGTCGTCCCGGGTCCGCTTCAGGTACTCCCAGGCCAGGTTCTCTTCCTCTTCGCCGATCCAGGTGCTGAAGGTGCCGTCGATCCAGGAGCCGGGCCAGAGGTCCTCGATCATGCGCGGCTCGCTTCCCGTATCCGCCAGGGCCTCCAGATATTCGGAAGGGGTGACGGTGACGATGTCCTCCGCATCTGAAAGCCGGCTGTACATGCCGTGCAAAAAGGCCTTGCCGTCGTTGTCATAATACTCCCAGGCGTTTTCGCCGTCCAGGAGCACAGTCACCAGGTGGGGACCCTCGCCCTCCTCCTCTTCCAGGCGGGCTTTGATATCCCGCAGCCGGCCCATGAAATCCTCCGCCGCCGCTTCTCCCTCCATCCCGGAGTACTGAAACCCGACCATATCGGAGATGGCTTTGTCGCGGAAGAGGATGGCCACCGGTCCGCCCCGCGCGCCCTGGACCTGGTAGGGCCGGTAGAGGGCATCCGCCTGCTGGACCACATCCTGATTGTCACGGGTGAAATCCTCCACCCCTGGCAGGCTTCCGGCCAGCACGTCCTCATCGGTGGCAATCCATTCGATGTCTGCGCTGGAGATCATGCTCACCACTTCCTCCGCCACGGAACCCTCAGCGGGCCACATCCCGCGCGGGTCGGTGCCAAAGTGATCGCGGTAAAATTCCACGCCTTTCTCAATCTGGGCCACGGCATCCTGACCGTACACAAAGCGGGAGGGAAGTTCCGCGTCGGGCAGGGCTTCCGCCGCCAGGTTGGAGTCCACCAGAAGGGGCAGGATAGGGTGCGCAAAGGGGGTCATGGTAATTTCGATCTGCCCCTGCTCCTGCATCTCAGCGTGGAGAGGGATGACCTCCTGCACCAATCGCAGGTGTTCGTCGAGGACGACCTGCTTGTCGCTTTCCACATAACCTTCCCCTTTTCCCACCAATCCCTTGAGCGGTTCCTCGGCCAGCCAGGCCGGGTCCGTCCAGGCCAGGTTGAAGAGGACCTGCAGGTCGCGGAAATCATCCGCTGACCAGGCCTCCACCGCTTCCTCCACCCCCAGCTCATCCCGCTCATCCAGAAGCTCCTGATAGCGGGGGAAGCGGGCGATAATAGTGCGGTTGGTGTCAAAGAAGCGTCCCAAAATGAACTGCTTCTGCTCATCCGTCAGCTCCTCGGCGGGGATCTCGGTATGGACCCAGTAGAGGTCCTTGGCCCCGGCGCTGATGTCATCCAGCTGGCGGATCAAACTGGGTGTGAGGTTGAAGGTAGCATGAACCTCCGGATAGTCTTGGATCATAGCCGCCATGTCCACATAATCCTTGGAGGCGTGGACCCGCACCCAGGGCCGCTGGTACACTCCTGTCTCCGGGTCTTTGAAATACACCGGCTGATGTTGGTGCCAGATCACCGCCACATAGAGCTTTTCATCCTCAATAACCAGGGGGCCGCGTTCCTCTCCTGGCGTCTCCGTCGTAGAAAGTACTGTGGGCTCAACGGTCGCGGGGGGAGTTTCCTCCTCCACAGCCGGCGCACAGGCGCTGAACAACAAAACCACAACCATCACGAAAGTAAAGGTTTTCAATTTCATCATTTGTGTGTCTCCTATTCGGTCACACTGCTCACTCATCCAAACGGGATAAAGCCCGCCCCCCCGCTGTCATCGCTCCCCCCATGGTCCCAAAGGCGAGACCGATATAAAAACCGTTGATCGCGCCCTCCACGCCGACCAGGAGTAACCCAACCAGGGCCAAAATCCCCCCGCCAATCAGCGGGCTCAGGACTAACCATTTCCCGATGTACCACAATGAACCCAAAAACCGTTTCGGGTCGCGACCGGGGTCGAACCACATCGTACGCTCTCCTTCTGCTCTCGCTACCCGGCCCCATGCTGCCAGGGGCGGGCCTCAAACCGCTCCTGAATGAGATCTTGATAAAAGTGGAGCAGATCCTGATCCTGCTCTTCTCCCCAGATCATCGGTCCGCGGCTGGCTTCCAAACCTACAGCGGTCGATTTGCTCACAGTCTGCTCAAGGCCAACTTCTGTCCCATAATAAATGATCGGCGGGCCAGGCTGTTTGAACTGGACCCGCGCTGCGCGGCGCAGGGCTGCTTTCTCTCCGCCTGCGATGAACAGGAAGCGGTCCATATCGTGATTATCCAAAAAGGTCGGCATCAGGAAATGATCGGGGAAGTAGGTCCGGTGTCCTGAGAGCATGCTCTGGAAGCGCTCTTCTTGCCAATTCTTCCGGCCGTAGGTGTGCCGGAGGGCATCAGAAAGTTGAAAATCCAGCAGCCCATCCAGTCGCCCAATATACTGGCGCTGCACATCCGGGGGTTCGACCACCTCGCCAAAACAAAAACTGTCCGCCCTGGCCTCTTTGCATACAGTATAAAAATCCGACCAAAAATCCGCCCCGGGGCCGTTGGCGTGATCCAATCGATACCCATCGACGTCAAACGTTTCCAACCAGTAGCGGGCGACATCCAACATCCAATCCCGGGCGCCGGGATGGTCGAGGTTGACCTGGGGCATATCTCGGACCCCAAAGAAGGTCCGGTAGCCGATGTCATCATCCTCGTCAAAATAAAACCAATCCCGGTAGGGACCAGAAGGGTCCTCACAGGCCTCCCGGAAATAAGGGTGATGGTGCGAGACGTGATTGCAAACCAGATCCAGGATGACGCGGATCCCGCGTCGATGGGCCTGATCGATCACCTCCCGCAGGGCATCCTCTCCACCCAGGTCTTCCTCCACATGGTAATAATCAGTTGCATTGTAGCCGTGTACGGTAGGACTGGGAAAAAGCGGACTGAGCCAGATGGCGGTCGCACCCAGATCAGCGATGTATCCCATCTTCTCCGCCAGGCCCCACAGGGTGCCCCCAAAGCGATCCCGGAGGCTGTGGGTCTTCCGCCAGTCCCTGCCTTCGCCGGGGAAAAAACGGTCTACAAACACGTGATAGATCACGGCCTCCCGGGCCCACTGCGGCGCTCTCAGCCGGTCCACGCGGTAGGCAAAGGTCTGCCCATTGTCAGGGTCCCCGTATGGTCTATCTTCGGGCAGTGGGCGATCATGAAAGAACGCTTCCGCGGCGCGGTCCACCGTGCGTTTCACGTCCGGCCAATCCGCGTAGATTTCCCTTCCCTCGTCCGACCAGGCGCTGATCCGATAGCGGACCTTGGTACCTTCCGCCTGGGGAGGGATCTCCCCCTCCCAGCGGCTGACATACCCCCAGGTGAACGTATCCCAGTCCACCTTGACCTGGGTCAGATTCACAACCTGCCCCTGGAGCGCCCGCCCTCTGCTGCCCCGGGGCGGGCTGCCGTCCAAGGTATAGTAACAGGCGACATGATCTGCACTCAGATCTGAGCCCACCTGGACCCTGATTTTCACCGGCTGACCGGGAAGGGGGTCAGGGGGAAGGATGTGATTCCCATGCCGTACTCCCTGCCGCATCGTGCGGTGGTGGACCAACTTCAATTCATCCGTGGCAAGCGTGCCAAATATTAAATCGTCCATGATACCCCTGTTTTTTTATCCTATGCCCGGGTTTATCTTCCGCAAGGAAGGACCGGCATAGGTGAGACTGATAAACAAGAGGGCCTGACGCAGTGCGGACTGTCTCTCAGGCCCTTCCTTTCTGACTCAGATATGAACTGCCGCTACCCTTTGACAGCGCCCGCAGTCAAACCGCCGATAATCTGGTCCTGCAGCGTTTGGTAAAGGACAACAATGGGCAGGGCGCCCAGCAGCCCTCCCGCGGCAAATACGCCCCAGTTGTTGGAGAAGTTCTCCGAAACAAACAAGTAAAGACCGACCATCAACGTATATTGGGTCTTATCTTTCAGCAAGACGCTGGCCAGCACAAATTCCTGATAGGAGGCAATGAAGACCAGCAGGGCGACGATGACGATCATGGGCCTGGCCAGAGGGAAAATCAAACGCCAGAAGATCTGCCAGTGTGAGGCCCCATCCACCAAAGCCGACTCGTCAATATCCCGGGGGATGGAGTCAAAAAAGCCCTTCATGAGCCAGATCTGGATGCCCATTTGCGTACCCAGGTAGGTCAAAACCAATGGGGCATGTTGGTTCAAGCCCATGGCTGGAATATACTGACCGAGCTGCTGGAAGAGGTAAAAGATAGCCACAAACATCAGCAGAGTCGGAAAGACCTGGATCAGAAGTAAGGCCAGCATAAGCTGCCTGCGCCCTTTGAAACGAAAGCGGGAAAAAGAGTACGCGCTCAGCATGATCGAGATCACACCCAAAATGGCGGTGATGGAGGACACTTTGAGCGAGTTCACCACCCACCTCAAGAAAGGATGAATGGGGTCGTTGAGCAGCGTCTGGTAGTTTTCCAGCGATGCGTTGTCCGGGATCAGCTTTTGAGAAGCCAGGGACCCCGCGGGGTTAAAGGAGGCAGATATGATCCAGATGATGGGAAACAAAGCAAAAGCGACTGCCAGTACAGCCACCAACAAGCGCAGGACCAACCCCCAGCGGTTCCGGCGGCGGGGGGACGGCTTTGCCGCTTTGGTTTTCTGTTGGGCAGCTTCCTTGGTGAGGACATCCGGTAGGTTAGACACTCTCTGAGACCTCCTCCCAGCGACGTGTGAACTGGTATTGGATCAGCGTCAGCACCGCCACAATGACGAAAATGACAATGGTGATGGCGGCTGCATAGGCGTAATCGGACCCTCGCCCGCCTTCAAAAGCAATCCGGTAGGTGTAGCTGATCAGGATATCGGTATGCCCGGCTGGGGTGGGAGTTCCCGCCATGGGCGGCCGACCTTCCAGGAATGGATAGATGACAGCGAAATTGTTAAAGTTAAACACAAAGGAAGCGATCAACAGCGGACCCACGCTGACCAGGAGGAGCGGCAGCGTGATGTTCCAAAACTGCTGCCAGCTGTTGGCCCCATCTACCGCTGCTGCGTCGTAGATATCCTCCGGGATGGCTTGCAGGGCCCCGCTGGAGATGAGCATCATATACGGGTATCCCAGCCAGAGATTGATGATCAGGATGCCGACCTTGGCCCACATGGGATGGGTGTAGAAGGGAGGAGCCCACCCGATCCAATTCTCAAGAGTGAGGGGAATCACGCCCAGATGGGGATTGAGCAAGCCGCGCCAGATGAGGACGCCGATGATGCCGGGCAGCGTGTAGGGGATCAAGAGCAGTGAGCGAATGATCTTACGCCCGGGCACAAGGGGATCGTTGAAGGCGATCGCCACCAGCAGGCCCAGGGCAAACGTGGTTAACACGGACAGGAAAGCGAAAGTGATCGTCCAGGCGAAAATCCGCAGGAAAGGCCCACGAAAGGCCGAGCTGCTGAACAGACGCTGGAAATTGTAGAGACCGTTCCACACCATATAACCCGGTTGGAGCTGCTCTCCCTCTTCAGAGATAAAAAACCCTACTTCCTCATCCGCGTAGTAGACCACGTCCTCACGCTGATCAATCACCGCATCTCGTTCCTCGTTGTAGGTGTAACGCTGAACAAGGGGCGCTACGCTGTTCAGGTTCACCACCTGGACCTGATCCGGGGGCTGTCCGAACTTGACACCGTCCAGATCGGGGAGGAATTTGATGACCTCGACTCTGGAAAGGCGTTGGTAGCCTTCCAGCTCCGCAGGGATGCCCTCCTCATCCGCGGGGCCGACGATCCCTTCGCCGGGTTCCACATCCTCAAAGCTGTCCCTCATGGCCAAGTAATCCTCGCCTTCGGGACCCACCAACCACAGGGCAAACTCCCCTTCCGGACTGCGGTACGCCGTCCAGCTGTAGGTCGTCCCCCCCTCCGGCAGGTAGGTATCCTGTTCCAGGCGGCTGATGGACTGCTGTTTGGAGAGGATATGCCCATCGCTGTAATTGGTAAAGGCGGAATAAAAAGTATACACCATGGGGAAGATGATGATTAAAATGACGATGGCCCCCGCGGGGATGTGCCAGCGCACAGGAAATAACTTTGGGCTCAGATTGAGGACATTAATGAGAAGCAAAATGGCCAGGATGGGCAGAGCCACCGGCCAGGCCCCGTCACGGAGCAGCCTATAAAGCAACCAGATCCCGAGCGCGTCAAGCACTGCGAGACCCAGCAAAACCAGGACATAACGTCCGAGATTATTGGAAAGGGCATCCAGGGGCCCTTTCGAGCCCCTGTGCCTTTGTACGTCAACCGTCATGGTTGAGCACTCCTCAGTTGATTTGTTTATTGACCTTCTTCGATCTGGGTCCGGATCTGTTCGGCAGCGTTCTGGAAAGCTTCCTCTCCAGTCACTTCGCCGCTGATGATCAGCTCTTCAGCGTCACCCCAGGCGGTCCATACGGATGCCATTTCAGGGATGGCAGGCATGGGCAGCCCTTCGGCCCCTGCTTCCGCAAAGGCAGCCAGATCTTCGTCATCGGTCGCCTCTCGGACCGGCAGCCAAGCTGACGGACGCGGATCGGCATCATATAGACCCTGCATGAACTCATCACTGGCCACGACTTCGCTGAGCAGCGTTTGCGCCAGAAGCTGGTTCTCAGAGAAAGCGCTGACCATGAAGCCCTGCACGCCCAGGAAGGGGCGGCCGTTGGTGTCATCGCCGGCAGGGAATTTGCCGATGTTGTAAGACACACCACTTTCACGGATGCGGCCTAAAGCCCAGGGTCCGGTGCCGATGCAGGCCACCTGGCCCTGTTCAAACAAGGTGTGCATCACATCGTAGTCCACACCCGCTTCGACATGACCCTCAGCGGACATCATCTCCAGCCATTCCGCTGCGGCGATGGCGCCCTCGCTGTCCAGTCCCACATCCTGTGGGTCATATCCACCCTCGGATCGCCCGAAGATATAGCCGCCGTAGGCGGTGACCAGCGGGAACATGTGATAGGGGTCATTGGTCTGGATCGTCCAGGCCGTGGCTTCACCGTCGCTGTTCTCTTCGATGGTCTCCGCCAGGCTCATGACCTCATCCCAGGTCTCAGGTCGTTCGCCGTCGGCGTATTCACTGAGCAGATCGGGGTTGCAGAAGAAGGCGATGTTCTCTGTGGCATAAGGCATCCCGTACAGCGTACCCTGATAGGTAAAGGCGTCCACAGCGGGCCCAAAGAAGCTGTCCGCTTTCTGGCCCAGGTCAATTTCCGCTACCAGGCCATTGGCCACCAGCTCACCGAGCCAGTCGTGCGCGCCGATGAACAGATCAGGGCCTTCGCCTGCGGGCCCAGCCACTTTCACCTGGTCACGGATGTCGCCAAAACCGAGCTGGACTACTTCCACCTCAATCCCCAGTTCTTCCGCGTATTTCCCGGAGATCTCTTCGATGATCGGGGAGCGGGTTTCATCCGCCCACACGACAAGGGTAGGCGCTTCAACCTCTTCTTCAGGTTCTTCTACGGGTTCTTCTGTGGGTTCTTCCACAGGCTCTTCTGTGGGTTCTTCTACCACTTCTTCTGTCGGTTCCTCTGTTGGCTCCGGGGTCGGCGAGGCGCAAGCCCCCAGGACAAGAGCAAATGTCAACAGCGCGACAATCATAATCCATAAAGGTTTCTTCTTCATATCCATCTTTCTTTCCTCCGAAAGTTACTGCTTGAACAAAAAATTAACTTCTAACTGTCCTACATTCGATCATAATTTCTGAGCTGGTCATCACCTCCTTCCCCTTTTCATAGGCGGGGATGCAGGATTAAAAATCTGATTCTATGGGATCAATGCTACTTATTGATAATCGCAGGGACTGACAGAGGTTCTGCATCAAACGATCCAGATCTTCCTGCTGCCGGTCTGAGAACCTCTGAAAGACATCCTCCAAAGCTTGCTGGTGCGCCCGGCAAATTTCAAGGCGTTTACGCCTACCCTCCGCCGTGAGGACCACACGCTGCGCGCGGCGGTCTTCAGGATCCGGGACACGCTCAACCCAACCCCTATTTTCCAATTCATCAATGACCCGGGTAATAGTGCTTTTGGAAAGCAGCAGCCGGTCGCTGATCGTGGTCAAGCGCTTCCCCTCTTCATTTTCAAATAACAACAGGGTCCGATACTGGGAGGTGTTGAGCTGAAACCGTTCCAGGGATCGCCGGTCATAATCGTCAAATAAGACATAGGCTTTCTGGATCCAGCGGTAAAGCATCTGGGAGGCCACCAAAGAGGTGTATTCCGTTTCGTCGACTTCACATGACATTGTTTCACCTCGAATAATTAGACATGAAACTATTTATAATGTAACTAATTAATCCTGGAAAGTCAAGTAGGTTCTTATGATCTTTTCATCTTCGGATCTGGAACACCCCCTTCACACAGCGCGATGTGTCTTCCCGCCCATCCAGGGGGTAAATATGCTCTCCCTGGGGTACTTCATGCCCTCATGAGAGGATTAACCAAGCCATCCCTCGATCAGATCCTGAATGGACAGCGTGTTTAACACATCTCCGGGCTCAAGCCATCCCCGGCGGGCCTGGTCCACCCCGTAGCGCATATAGGCCAGTTCTTCCACACGGTGGGCATCGGTGTTGATCACCACTACAGCCCCCTTCTCTTTGGCCAACCGCACCTGCACGTCGGAGAGGTCAAGGCGGTTGGGCTGGGCGTTGAGCTCCACCGCGACGCCGTGTTCGGCAGCCGCCTCCAGAACGGCTTCCATATCGAAAACCATGGGGCTCCGCTCCTGGATTTTTCGTTCCGTGGGGTGGGCCAGGATGTTGACCCGGGGATGCTCCAGGGCGCGGAGGATGCGCTCGGTCTGATCGGGAGGGGCGAGATCGAGATGAGAATGGATGGAAACTACAACCAGGTCCAATTTCTCCAGGGTCTCCTCATCCATATCCAGGGTCCCGTCTTTGAGGATATCCACCTCCATCCCCCGCAGGATGCGAATCCCCTCATACTTTTCCTCGAGCCGGTTGATTTCCTCCCACTGATCCCGGGCTTTTCCAGCATCCAGCCCCTGGGTCATGGCCAGGGACGGCCCGTGATCGGTGATGGCAAAGTACTCATACCCCCGCTCCCGGCATCCCTTAAGCATATCCTCCAGGGAGGACTTGCCGTCCGACCACGTGGAGTGCATCTGCAAATCTCCCCGGATGTCCTCCTGGGTGATCAACTCGGGAAGTTCACCCTCCTGTGCCTCTTCAATTTCCCCCCGATCCTCCCGCAGCTCGGGCGGGAACCAGGGTAATCCAATCTGATCGTAGATCTCTTCCTCTTTCTCCCCCGCCAGCCATTCCCCGGCCCAGGGATCATCTTCCCCTTCCTCTTCTTCCTCATCCACAGCGAAGATCCCGTACTCCGAAATGCGTAAATCTTGGTCCACTGCCAGCTTGCGGAGGTGGATATTATGGGCTTTGGAGCCCGTGAAATAGAGCAGGGCAGCGCCAAAACTTTTCGGCTCCAGGATACGGAGGTCCACGTCCAGCCCGCTTTCCAGCCGGACCGTGCCCCGCGTTTCACCCGCAGCGATCACCTCCGCTACCGGGCCGTACTCCGTGAAATATGTCATGATCTTTTCCGGCTCTTCGCTGGCGATGGCCAGGATATCGATGTCGCCCACCGTTTCCTTGCGGCGCCGGTAGCTTCCGGCCACCTCCAGGCGCTCCAATCCTGGCGCGTCCTGCAAGTAATCGGTCAGCGAGCGCACATACTGATCCGCTTCGGCCAGCAGCGTGCGCTGTTCCATCCCCTTGTAGCGCTCGATCTCCTCCAGGATACCCTGCTGGGTCTTCTCCCCGAACCCATCCAGGGCAGCCACATCCCCCTTTTCTGCCGCAGCCTGGAGCTCTTTCAGATCGCGGATGTCCAGTTCATGCCACAGCTGCGCGGTGCGCTTCGGCCCCATGCCCTCCAGGTTCATGATCTCGATTAAACTCTCCGGCACCTCTGCAGCCAACTCTTCATATTGGGGCATGG
>JAGXKM010000082.1 GCA_018335275.1 Anaerolineales bacterium
AGTTAACGGTTGGGGATCCCGGTGAGAGGGAAACTTTCATGGGGCCGGTGATCTCTGAAGGTCCGTACCGGGATTTCATGGACTATACCGAGGAGCTCTCCCGGGCTGGCACTATTTTGACGGGAGGGAAGGTACTCACCCGGGGAGAATTAAGTGAGGGTTATTACTGCCAACCGATAGTGGCAGCGGAGGTGCCCTATGGTCATCGCTTATGGGGGCATGAGATGTTTTTACCCATCACCATGATAGGGAAGGTAAAGGATCTCGATCAAGCCATGTCCCTTGCCAATGATGTCCAATACGGCTTGACAGCGGGATTTTACGGCACAGAAGAGGAGGCGGAATGGTTCTTCGAGAACATCCAGGCCGGTGTTAACTATGTGAACCGGCCCCAGGGTTCGACCACCGGCGCCTGGCCTGGGTACCAGCCTTTTGGGGGCTGGAAAGCCAGCGGATCGACAGGTGCCAATGCTGGCGGTCCTTATTATCTGCAGCGGTATATGCGGGAGCAAGTCCAAACTGTGATCAAATGAAAGGGTGTTGGAAATCCAGGGGAGGCAGGACAAAACGTCCTGCCTTTTTTATCTATTCGTCCTCGCAGTACTTTTATCCTTCTTCTCTTGTTTAAATTTGAACCAGCCGGGTAGGATGGCCAGAAAAGCTGCCGCGGCAGTGATAGCAAACGGAAAACGGGGGTTGAATCGCTCCCATAAATGGGCTCCCAGCCAGGGAGCGGGTAGAGAAATGAGGCCGATGCTGCTCCGGAAAAGGCCGGTAAACACGCCGAGGTTTTCCTTGGGAACAACTTTGGAGATCAAAGATTGATAAGCGGGACTGAGTAAACCCACTCCAATCCCGTAGATTACCCACGTGGCTGCAAACCCGAAGAACGCTCGAGAAAATAAAAAGATGACCATGGCTATGGCTGTTAACAGGAAACCGAGCGAAATTGGGACCCGTTCTTGTGTACGGTCAGCAATTCTTCCCGAGAGCAGTGGGACGACCATCATGGCCACCGAGAAGAGGGAACCCAGCAAGCCAATCTGTTCCACGGAGAGCCCACCAATTTGTTCAAGATAGAGGGGTTCAAGTTCCCGAGTCATCCGAAATGCGGTGTCCCGGATCCCGTCCGTGAGGAAAATCCAGGTGATCACCCCACCTCCCGTGAGCATGGTCAGCATTGTCGTCAGGCTCCCTTTCAATGAGTTCCAGGAAAGGTCTCGGTCTCGTTGTTTTTCCTGGGTGGACATCGTGGTGGCCATCCAGATCCTCAAACCGGCGGCCGCTGTGTAAATGCCGGTGGCCGTGCAAAGCATGGTGCGGAAACCGTAAGACCCCACTAAAAAGCCGCCTAAAGGGGGACCGAGAATACCCATGATGTGGTACAGGGTGTCAGTGATCCCGTACACACGGCCCCTGTTTTCTTCCGAGGAGTTTTCAGCGATAAAGGCGCTGGAACTGGGGTTAACCAGGGCGTAAGGGATCATGGTCACAGTGTGCGCGACCAGCATCCATTGCCATGTGGGAGCCATAGCCATGCCGCTTAATCCAATAATCCCGCCCAGACTGCCGATGGCAATGGACCGCAGCCTGCCTATGGAATCTGAAACCCAACCCCCGAAGATCTGTAAGACGAATAGCACCGTGGAGGAGAGGAAAAAGAACATTCCCACTTGACTCACGCTGGCGCCTAGTTTGGTGAGATAAATGGGGAGCATCATCGGGTACATGGCCCCGGCAATATTTGCCAGAACCATGGCCAGCATGAACCAACGCAGAATAGGGGGTAGGAATGTCGATGATCTTTTCTCGCTCACCTGCTTCCCTTTTTGAAGTGGCTGGGAATTGGAATCTATAAATATCGCGACCTATTCATTATACATGGAGACGCTAATTTGTTCAAAAGATAGCAAAATAATTACAGGGAAGACATCTTCTCTGTCGTTTACTCTCATTCACCACCTGTTCGAAAGAAGAGTCCTATAGCTATGCAATTCCGGTTGGCTGGCTGGTACCTAAAAGATTAAGCTGTCGCATTTTGGAGAATATTGATAGGTTCCCACTTCATGGGTTGAAGTTGCTTGTCAACCCCTAAATTCTCACCCATCATTGGATCGATACTTTGCATCTTATTGAACCTGGGGAGTTTCTGTTTTATCAGGCAGTTTGAACTTGAATCAAGTAGGGATGATGGTGAGGAGGGCTGTTGAATCTGTGATCATCAAAGGCAGCTGGGGGGCAGGTTGAGGACATGCCAAATGAATCAGGGGTTGGGTATGTTGCGTAAATTCCGCATAAAATTATCCGCAAGGCGGGAGAACATATTGTTTAGCGATTGCCCGAATCCTGCGACCTGGCCCAGTAATCGTTGGATGCCGGGTAAAGGTTGGCGGGGATCGATACCTGTGAATGAGAAAAAGATGATCACAGCTAAGACAAGGAGAATGGCCCATAAGATAATTTTTGCCACATTCATGACACACACCTCCGTTGAGGGAGTCAACCTGTTTCCTCTAAGTTTAATTATCTCTATATATTTTACCTGAGATATTTAAAAATCAAGCGTCCGGGGACCTTTTTTTGTCTTCTTCAGCCGAGCTGAGGGTCTTTGTACACGATATCCCCTTTCACCATTGTTAAATAAACGTTGACATCCTCATCGATCACGGTCAGGCTTGCATCTTTCCCGACACCTATGCTGCCCAGAATGTTAGAAAGCCCTAATACTCTCGCTGGGTTGAGAGAGGCCATCTTGACAGCCTCCGCGAGTGACACCCCCACATCTTTGGAGACGTTTTCAACACAGCGGTTGAGAACGGTTACGCTCCCGGCGATGGTTCCGTCTTCTTGGGTGGCTTTGCCGTCCTCAACAGTGATCTTAAATCCAAGCAGTTCATAGTCTCCATCTGGCAGTCCCGCCCCAGTCATGGCATCCGTCACCAGGACCACGCGGTCCGTCCCCAGACACCGGGTTAACACCTTCATGGCTCCAGGATGGACGTGGACTTCGTCTGCGATCAATTCTGCTGTGGCCTTTTCGGAAACCAGGGTAGCGCCCACGATCCCTGGGGCGCGATGATGGAGCCCTGTTTGTGCATTATATGTGTGGGTGATGTGGCTCCAATCCCCTTTCAAGGCATCCACAGCTGTCTCGTAATCCGCTGTGCTGTGCCCAATGGAAAGCACGATTCCCGCTTTCCGGAAGAGGGCAGCCACTTCCTTTGCGTGGGGCAATTCAGGGGCCATTGTCATCTGGCGAATCCACCCCTGTCCCGCCTCAACGTACATTTCAGCCTCTTCCAGGCTGGGGTCCCGAATCCAGGCCGGATTCTGGGCTCCCTTCTTCTCGATGTTCATGAAAGGCCCTTCCAGATGAATGCCCAGCGGTTCCGCTCCCGAGGTTCCTTTTTCAAAGAGGGGCACATAAGCCTGTATTAGATCCCTGATTTCTTCTGCTGTAGGAGCGGTGATGGACGTCAGGAATCCGGTCACACCCTGTTCTACGACCCATTCGGAATACGCGTTTAAATCATCTTCCAGCGTTTCCAATTGACCGAATGTGATCCCGTGGCCTCCATGGACATGTATATCAATCAAACCGGGGATGATGATCCTGCCTGCTATGTCAAGGGTTTCCCCCTCCGCAGGCGGCGCGTTTTGCATGGGACCCAGATATGTGATCATCCCTTGCTCCGAGACCTGGATGGCGGATTGCTTATATTTTTTGTAAGGGGTGATGACGTTTGCATTTTTCAAGGTTAATACCATGAGGGATTTCTCCTTTCTTCAATGAATCCAAGGAACCTCGTTTGGGGGCTTTTCATGATCTTTGATCTCAGCCTCGCGAAGAATCCACCGCTTCATCCAAAGCCGATCTTAACTTACGGACTTTGGTCTGGGTAACGGATCCTTTTTGGGTTGGTGGTGTCCTTACACTCGTCCCGGCATGGGCGTGCAGGATACCGGTTTCCCTCACAAGTTGGCCTATATTCTTGTGATTTACACCTCCTGCCAGGAATAATTCTATCCGTCCCCCGGCTTGTTCCTGATATCGTTTCAATCCCTCTATTCCCTTGGGCGCTTTTCCCCCTAATCCTTGACCTCCTGACGTCCTGACACTTTTTATACCGAGTTCTATGAGGTCCTCCAGTGCTTGGCGGGGATCCCGGGTCATTTCCCAGGCCAGGTGGAAGTGAATGGGGATTTGGCCGGCTGCTTCTTGTAGGGTCTGAACGGCTTTTTTATCGATGTGCCCATCCTCTGTCAGGGCGCCAAGCAGAAAGCCATCCGCGCCGTGTTCAGCTGCCAGGCGGAGATCTGTGCACATAATTTCTAAATCATAAGGCCCCAAGACCATGCCATTTGCATAGGTTCGGACCATCATCACCACATCAATGTCAACATGAGAGCTGACCTGCTCCACTGTGCCAATAGAGGGTGTCAGACCGTATTCAACGAAATCGCATTTCAGGTCCAATTGGGTAGCTCCACCAGCTTGAGCAGCCAGGGCATCTGGAACCGTTTCGACGATGATTTCTAACATGAGGATAATCTCCTTTCTTATCGGGAGGGGCTCCCTCTGCGGACTGCATGGTGTGTGGGCCTCTCCTGATCAATAATTTTCATTCTAATAAGGCCTACTTCGGATCCTTATTGTGGGGAGGGGTCATCATCTCCCCTGCAGTTACATACCTCGATATCCACAACTGCTGGACGTAAGTAAACAGCATTTGCAAGTATCGCCTGGATGGATATGTTGTTGATAAGGGACGCGGCACGAGAAAGTGGATCTACTTGAAAAAAGCTCCTGTGCGGAGACGATCTCTCTGGATGCCATTGCTTGGTGAAGTTATAAATACGGGATCCTGGCCCGGTATCTATCCATTAAGGCTTCGTTCTGGGCAAGGCCATTTTGCACATTGGCGCTTCTCCACAAAGGCAGTTCTACCCCCTTTTCCTGGGCCAGCTTCGCTAACCTTCCCAGTAACAGATTCCAGAGGTACACGCAGCTCAAGGACGAGAGAGGTGCTGTGCTGGCGCCGTTGATCTGGAGAGAGGCGTCCCCATAGGGTACGCCCGTGTCGAGGACCAGATCAGCGACTTCATCTAGTTTGAAATCAGCGCGTTTGGGAGCCTGCTGCAGGTGCGTCAAAGAAACCACACCCACGACGGTTGTACCTGCTTCCTTAAGCTCCTGTCCTAATTCCACTGGGACCGGGTTTACACCCGAATTGGAGAAAATGAAGGCCATGTCCTCTGGGGAGGGGTCTGCTTGGGCGATGAGTAATCGGGCTAAACCTTCCGTGCGCTCAAATAGTGTGCTTGTCAAACCTCCTTCAAAGGGCAGCAGCGCAGCGTGGTATAAGGGATACACACAAGCCAAGCCGCCTGCTCGATAGAAGGTTTCCAGGACCAGGGCTAATGAATGGCCTGTTCCAGCGCTGAAAATCAACCCGTCATCTTGGATGGTCTTGAGCATTTGTTCCACCACAGCTTCCAGGATTTCTTCGTTGTTCTCCTCCATCTGGGTTAGGTGAGAGCGCATTGATTCCCCCAGCTGCATGTTTTCAGGAAATGACATCCTTGAGCACCTCCTCCATGACTTGCTCCGCAGCTTTTTGGGTAGAGGAGCGGCGGAGATCATCTGCTAATCCACCAGAGAGGCCTTCCGCGAGCGCGGTGAGCAGGTGGATGTGTTGTTGGTCGTCCGGTGAGCCAAAGGCGAACATTAGATCCACCGGGTCGTTTTGAGGGTGATGGAAAAGGACGGGGTCGCTCAAAGTTGCCACAGATAAACACAACTTGAGAACCCCGTCCTCTGGACGAGCATGTGCTAAGGCGATACCTGGGGCCACCACCATGTAGGGACCGTGTTCGTCGACCATCTCGATACAGCGGTCGATGTAGGCGGATTGAATCGCTTCTGCCTCGAGTAACGGTGCACACACAGCCCGGATCGCCTCCCGCCAACCTTCAGGTTCAAGGCCCACAAGGGTGGCGGTCACAATGTTCGCCATTATTCCATCCATCCTTGTTGACGCAGCGGCTCGGCCAGTTTTTCTTTGAGGGCTTGATGGTCGGTGAAGTTGGTGATGGAAATGATGACTGGAGCCACTCCCTCAAATTCTTCCGTATGCATCGCCTGACCGATGATGATGTCGGGCTGCATGCTGCGCGCAGACCCGACATCCGTGGCCACCACCTTGGCCTTAACCCCGAGTTCCTTAAAAGCTTTCTCGGCGGTCATGCGCAAGATGAGGCTGCTTCCCATGCCCACACCACAGATGGTGAGGGCGGTTAAGGGCTCTTTAAGACCTTTTTTTGTCATGATCGTTTACGTTCCTTTAGCCTAGGTCCTCTTTTGTGGGAGGCGAGGTTTCTTCGCGTGAAAAGGGAGCCTCTCCTGCAGGTTCTTCTTCGACACGGGAGACCGTTCGCTTCAAGATCACTAGGAGGATGGCAAAGATGACCACGATCAGGCCGGTCACGATCCAGATCCCCGCTGAAGGGTTCATGCCAGCAAAGGGGATGTTCAGGAGCGAGATCAACCAGGCCAGGATGTACCAGTCAGGATCTGCCAGGGTAGCCAGCTCGGGCGCTGTGCTGGAAAGCATGGGCCAGGTGATGGCTTGCCCGACGGCCAGGAAAAGCCCTGCCAATCCGCCCGCCAGGACCGCGCCGCGCCAGCCACCGGTTGCGTTTCCAAATACAGCCGCACCCGCGGGGATGAAGAAGAGCATGATCATGGAGGGGACGAGTGTGAACCAACCGATGGATGCAAAGATGATCATTGTGATCAAGAAGACAACGATGGCGGACAGGAAACCCAACATCACCGCTGTAGGCGCATAGGGGAAGACGGTGGGAACGTCCAGGGCCGGTCGGGTACCGGGGAGTATCTTGTCACTGATGCCTTTGAATGCCGGGACGATCTCGGCCAGGAACATGCGCACACCAAAAAGCAGGATGGCAATGCCGGCTGCGAAGCGCAGGGCGGATACCATGCCCCACACCCAGGGGTGAATGTCAGCGTTATACCCAGCAGCCTGCTCGGCAAGAACCCCTTGATCCGCAAAGGCCATGGAAATCAGCATGATGATGCCGATGACCAGCGCTGTGGATACGTTGACGTCCTTGAAGAAGCCAAGCTGCTTAGGGAGAGAAAGTTTCTCCGTGTCGTGCTCTTCTTTGGAGCCAACCAGTTTTCCGAGTTTGCCGCCGATGAAATAGGAGGTGGACCCGGTGTGTCCCATCCCCCAGTCATTGGAACCGATGATCTTACGCATCAGGGGAGCCAGGTAGAGGGGCTGGATGGTCCAGTAGCAGGCCACGATGATAGACCCCGGCAAGACGAGAGCCCACTGACCTAATGAGCCGAATTGTTCAACCAGAGCTGCGGTGACCAGGACGGAGATCCAGAACATCAGGTGCCCGGTCAGATACACATAGTCGGTCTTGAAGATCCCCACCGCGAGGATATGCAGGAAAAAGGCCACGGTGATGACCAGGGCGATGGTGCCCCCGTGCGAACCCAAAAAATCACCCAGGGTGTTGGTCGCTTCGGGAGGTGTCAGTCCAAAGGCATTGGAAACAATGGTTTGGAAGGAAACAAGTCCCCCCACGAAAATGTTCGTGCCAATGGTCAGGATGTAGATCCCGATTGTAGCCCTCAACGCCCCCGCGATGAGTTCCTCAATGGGTTTTCTCTGCAGGAGCAATCCGACCAGCGTGATCAAGCCAATCAGGATGCCCACCTCATTAAAGATGTTGTTCGCCAGGAAAAGCAGAATGTTTTTTAGAACTTCCATGAATATATCCTCCTATAAGAATGAAATGACTTCTTCTTGAATGTGTCGTCTCTTTACACCTCCTTTTGCTGTACCGTCCTTGTTGAGTTTCCTACTGCGGGTGGACACTTAATCGATCATGGTCCGTTACATCGGGTGAACCAAAAAATATCTAGGGCTTTGTGGACAATCGGTGCGGTTTTCATTCCTTACCAATTCATAATCTGGATCAATTGGCGCGTTGATCCATTTTTGTAGAAATCGTTTTTTGACTAAATTGAAGATTTAGATTTAATATTGATCTCTTTTTTTTGATTATAACTGAGAATCAGATACGGGGGCATGTCAAAAAAGTATAAAGTGCGTTCATTCTCTGCCTCCGCTTGATCCTCTGGGGTCGGAAAACCTCCAACGTAATTGACCTTCTTAGGATCAAGTTTCAGGATCACATCTACAGATTTTCTCAAGTAGGATTAGACTTTTCCTTTGCATGGGTCCATACTTAATAACCAATTTAATCAGAAAGAGTTATCCACTTTTTTCTTGTAATCCTGCAGATGGTCTTTTAGCGAGGGTTTTGAAAGTCCAAACTTCTCTTTCATCTTTGACCAGGAGACGGAAACGGGAGAATTATTCAACCTCCGTTGGCCGTATTCCACCTCTAATTGGGGATTGATCTCCTTCAGTGTTCTCCCGAGTTCCCGGACGCGCCAGCGCTCAAAAGGCAAATGGAAGATGTGGTCATCTATGCTCTCCGCTAGGGTTAAATGGGTCAGGGCTTCAGCGATATCTGTATGGTGGGCCAGAGGGATCACTTCGTCCGGGGCATAATGGATCTGCACTTTGCCTTTTGAGGAGAGCTTATGAAAGATTTCTGCTCGCCAAGCTGATGTTT
>JAGXKM010000083.1:0-4539 GCA_018335275.1 Anaerolineales bacterium
CTCAGATGGTGACAGTGTGGTTGGAAGCTTACCAGAAAGTCAGATTGGACCACCGCCTGGGCCCTCGCTGGTCAACAGAATGCGGCTTATACGCTGACCTGGGGGAAAAGCTTTCATCTGGAGGGCTTGATTTTCTCCCTCAATAACTCAGACAAGCCTGATCAAAAACAGTCTTCAATCCTCAGCCCTTTCACTGGGACTGGAATCTGAGCAGGAATTAAAAAAA
Source organism: Anaerolineales bacterium (assembly GCA_018335275.1). GTDB lineage: Bacteria > Chloroflexota > Anaerolineae > Anaerolineales > UBA11858 > B10-G9. Next base: position 227 of record JAGXKM010000083.1, read on the forward strand.
CCGCCGTAAGAGGTTCAGCCCTTTCCGGCGGGTTAACGTTAATATCTAGGAATTAATCAGCTTCCGATGATATGATCGGCCGGGCCGGCTTCCGGCTTTTTCCAGGGTTCTGAAATTTCAGTACGGCTCTCCCTGACCTGGCGTTCCACGCCTTCCAGAGCAGCCTTGAGGGCTTCCATCGCGCTGGGCTCCTTTTCAACAGCTGCAATTTTGTCGGGCTTGATGTAAGCCACCACCCGGGCCCGAAATAAATAATTGGATTCCGCCTCAACCAGCTTCTCGACCGCTACCGAGGCCCCGGTCATATCCCGGCGGTCTTTCGCCAGGCTCCGCAGCCGGCTGTCCGCCTCCAGTAGCAGTTCTTCCTCCAGGGCAGGATTATCGACTTTATCAGAATAAAACTCAAACTCGAATTCCAGTTCATCAATCTCGTTCTCTTCCATCATCCTGTCCTCCGTGCACGACCACTAAACACGTGAGAAATTCCCTTCTCGAAAATCTTCTCTTCTAAAAACGTGAGCGGACTTGATCCAGGGAATTTTTCAGTTCCCGGACAGCTTCATTGACACCGCCCTTCAGCTCCTGCCAGGCGTCTTGGCCGGAATTCTTGAACTCTTCGACTTTTTCCCCGAGCTCTTCCCGTTTTTGGTCCACTTGATCTATTTGACCAACCGCTTCCAGCCGGGCTTCTTCCTTGGCTTTCCGGGCTTTCGCCTTGAGCAAGTCAATCTCTGCATCCAATTTTTCAATTTGGGCGCCAATCTTTTCTCGAAATTCTTCTCTGGGTTCCATGTCTACCTCCGTTGTTCATCCACTGGGCTGATGATCTAATCCTCCTGCAAAATCAGTTTGACCAAACGAAACAGGCTGTCGGCTGGAGAATTCCGATCAGAAATCTTACCTAGTATTAGCATAGGAAGAGGTTCTGGCCCTGTAAATAGATCACTGCTTCCAGAGGATATAGATCTCGATCTATATCCCCAGCGGTCCTGGTCCTCATTCAGTCCTGCTCCTGTTCCTGCTCAGGTTCTTTTCCGGAATTGTCTTCCTTGTTATCAATTTTCAGCTTTGGTAGAGAACCAAGTCTTGCAATCACTGTCGTTTAAATTGGTGCTTTTTCAGGAGACTCATTAAATACCGTTTTCCGTGCTCGGGTGTCCGGGACATCACCTCAGCTCTCTACGGACAGCAACAAATGGATCTTTTTCAAAACTTCGTTCACGATCTGGCTTGGAAGCTGGAAGATCAACTCGGCTTCCCGGGCTTCCCAGTCCAGATTTTTCACCTGATCGGCCAGGACGACCCCTTCTATGGGCAAGCCTTGAGGAATGTTGGTTTCAAATGGATATCCTTTGACTTGGCTGGTGATGGGACAAAGAAGAGCCAATCCCACCTTTGCGTTGTAAACTGCTGGGGAAATGATCAAGGCGGGACGCCGGTCCGCTTGTTCGTGACCAGCCTGGGGATCGAACGTTAGCCAGATCACCTCTCCGCGTTCCGGAATATAATCGCTGCCTATTACCATGCTTCTCTACCCAAGGTAGGCCCTGTTTTCACTTCGCCGTGTTTGTTTTCCTCCGTAACCTGCTCGAGCATGGCCTCCAGCTCCACAGGCTCTTCCTGTTTGGGGATGATTACCAGTTGGTCATTTATGACGGCTAACTCCACGGGCGAGTCCTCCTCCAAGCCAATTTCCGCGGCAAAGGGTTTTGGGATGCGTATGGCCAGACTATTCCCCCACTTTTTGATTTTCTTTCTCATCTTGATCACCTCACAAAACACTTCGCGGCAATGTATATACATTATATATACATTAGATTAGAGGGTTTGTCCGGAATGTGTCAAGCAGCTTGGGCAGCGTTCTAAGTGTTGTGCTTCTGGGAGCCCTCCTACATTAATATATGTGTCTCTGTGTGTCATGGAACGTGATTTTCAATATATTAGGGTTTTACTTTGTTTAGTTTTGGATATGTGGTGTTAGTTTGTTGGTGGGTGGTTACGTCCTGTCTATACGGAATATCTTCCGGTGTCACAATTAGGACCTTTTCGAACCACCTTCTTAAAAACGTGAAAAATCTGTCACCAGCGCCTAGCTGAACAAAGAAAGTCCGCACCCCCATCATCAACGTAGTCAACAAGGTTTCTTTCCTCATCAAATCCCATACAGAATGGACGAGGATGGCTCTATTAACGTCTCTTATCCGTTATCAGCTCTAAGACGTGTAGTAAATCTGCCTAAAGGGTCGTCATGGAAATTTCATTGAAGCGCTTCGAGCTCCTCTTTCGGAATATGGCAATAAATGAAATGGCCCTCCCCTCCTTCACGCCATGGAGGGGTCTCTTCCTCACAAATGTCGCCAATTTTTCGTGGACAACGGGTATGAAAGGGACAGCCGCTGGGAGGATTCCGAGGGCTCGGTACCGTCCCCTCCAAGAGAATCGGTTCGTGTTCTTGGGTGGGGTCTGGTATCTGAACCGCGGACAGCAAAGCCTCAGTATAAGGGTGATGGGGAGGGTTGAACATCTCCCCCACTGGACCCACTTCCATCAATTCACCCAAATACATCACCCCCACTTGGTCAGAGATGTATCGAACCACGCCCAAATTGTGAGAAATGAACAGATAGGAGCAATGGGTCTCTTTTTTAATTTCGGACAGTAGGTTCAGGATAGAAGCCTGAACTGAGACATCCAACGAAGAGACCACCTCATCGCAAAGCACCAAGTCGGGCGAACCAGCAAATGCCCGGGCAATAGCCACCCGCTGCTTCTCACCACCACTTAATTGTGTTGGAAATCGTTCCTTGTAACTGTCGTCCAGATGCACCGCATCTAATAACTCTTCCACCGCCTGTTCTCGTTCTTGCCCATCTTTTAATCCAAAAAGGGTCAAAGGACGGGAAAGGATTCTCTCCACCGTGTGTTGGGGATTCAGTGTGGATTGAGGATCCTGGAAAACGATCTGCATTTGTTGCCGCATCTCCTTGGGTCGTTGGGCCGCGAGGGAAGATACCGCCCTTCCTTCGAATTGAATCTCTCCGTCCGTCGGTTCGAGAAGCCCCACGACGCAACGAGCCAAGGTGGTTTTACCACAACCGCTCTCTCCAACCAGGGCGAATGATTCCCCGACATCGATTTCCAAGCTCACCCCCTCAATCGCCCTCAGCGCTTTTTGAGAGTGCCCAAATGGTAGGAAGGGGACAGACGGTTCGAAATACTTTCGCAGCTCCCGTAGAACCAAGAGTGGCTCGGTGCTTTCCTCCACCAGCGGTTCAGAGACAGAGGTTCTTGTTCTTCGTCCTTTCTCCTTCGCCTCCTGCAAAGGCACAGCGGTCCCAGCGGAATGTCCATCTCTCTGTGAGATGATTTCCTCGCTAAAGAAGCAACGAGCACGGTGTTCCCCTGGATAGTTAAGCAACTCAGGGGCTTCGGCCCGGCATCGTTCACGGGCATATTCGCAGCGAGGCGAATAGACACATCCCTCGGGTAACCGCCCGGGAAGAGGAACTTGGCCGGGGATGGGTGCTAGCCGCTGTCCTTGAGATTTTACCCGGGGTACACAATGCAGCAAATCTCTCGTGTAAGGATGATGGGGTTGAGTAAAAATCCTCTCGATCCCCCCCTCCTCCACAAGGTGACCCGCATACATAACCCCAATTCGATCACAAACGCTGGCGATCACCCCCAAATCATGGCTGATATACAGAATGGCCATATCAAAGGTGTCTTTCAAGTGATTAATTAGATCCAGTACAGCCGTTTCCGTGGTAACATCCAGCCCAGTTGTGGGTTCGTCCAAGATCAGCAGATCCGGGTTAGCTATTAGCGCCACGGCAAGAAGGGCCCGTTGTTGCATCCCTTGTGAAAGTTGATGAGGATAACTCCCCATCACGTCCGTTGGGTCAGGCATTCGCACTTGTTTCAACATGGTGAGGGTTTGTTGTCGAGCTTCCTCCACTGAGAGGTCCCCATGAACCTGGAGAACTTCTGCGATCTGCTTCCCAATTTGGATGGCCGGGTTGAGAGAGGAGCCAGACTCCTGATACACCATACTGAGTCGCTCGCCCCTCAACGCGCGCATTTCGGCCCGATCTCTTCGCCTTAGTTCGATATCGTCAAAGAAAATACGCCCCGCCGAAACCTGGCCATTGCGATCCAGGTAATCCATGATCGCGAGCGCCAGCGTGCTCTTCCCACACCCCGATTCCCCCACCAGGCCGTATGTTTCCCCGCGGTATATGCTTAGGGAAAGGTCCCGGACCGCATGTATCCAGTCCTCACCGGTTTTATAAGAAACCCACAGATCCTCAATC
>JAGXKM010000083.1:5279-8670 GCA_018335275.1 Anaerolineales bacterium
CCGCAAGGACCAGAATATATCGACTCCCTACTACAACCCGACTGAAGACGTCTCGTCCGAACTGGTCGGTACCAAACCAATACTCACTTGAGGGGGGTTGAAGGCTATCCTGCCCTTGAAGCGCAGTGACCGAATGGGGCGCGATAGCTTTTCCAAATATCGCCAAGAAGACAAACGCCCCTACTAAGAACAACCCAACCAACGCGGTTGGTCGTCGGATCAGCCCCTGTAATTTCGAAAATATCGCAACGTTTTCACTGATAACCATGAGGATTCATTCTCCCCGTCCTTGACGCTGTCACCCCAAAACGGCATTATCTTTTCCCCTTGAAAGCAACTGGAGATTAATCTCTAACACCTCTCAAGCCCCCGGTCCCCCTCGGTATCGAATGCGGGGATTCGAGTACTTATAAAGCAAATCAGCCATTAAATTCGAGGTCGTATAGATGAAGGCAATGACGAGCGTTACCACTTGCAAGAGAGGCACATCGTGGCTCCGAATCGCCATAAATAACAATCGACCCAAACCCGGATAGGCATACACGCTTTCTACAATGATCAATCCCCCCATCAGCCAACCCACATTCATGGCCACGATGCTGATTGTGGGAAGCAAGGCGTTTTTTAACGCATGCTCGAGGACCACTTTCCTCATCGGCAACCCTTTTAAAATCGCCGTACGAATGTAGTTGCTCCCCATCACCTCTCCCATATTGGTCCGGGTCATACGGGCAATGTGAGCCCACATGGCCACGACCAAGGTGGCGGTGGGTAGAATCAAGTGGGAAATGGCATTCAGGGGATTCGTCCCTGCGTCAATTAAGCTGGAGGGAGGGAGCCACCCCAACCAAGAAGAAAAGACCAGAATTAGAAATACGGCCGTTACAAACTCAGGCAAGGACACCGCTGTCAAACTTCCAATAGAGATCAGGTGATCGGGCCAGCGGTCACGAGCCAGTCCCGCCAACACACCCAACACCACGCCCGATGGGACCCCAATAGTGAGCGTGAAGGCTGCCAGAACAGCCGAATTCCGTAAGCGCTGCCATAGCAAAGGGGCAATGGGCACCCCAAAGCGCAGGGACTCCCCCAGATCCCCCTGCAGTAAGCCGCTGAGCCAATCAAAGTAGCGCACATGGGGTGGCCGGTTCAGGCCTAACTGCTCCCGGAGAGCAGCCAAGTCGTCCGGTGTTGCTTGTTTGCCGAGGATCATGGTGGCCACATCTCCTGGCAGGATTTCGGTCACCGCGAAGACAACCACCGTTACCAGCGCCAGAGAAACAACCATGAAACATATTCTGCGAACCAGATACCGCGCCATGAAACCTCTCTACTCCTCGGCTAACCAACTTTCTTTGAGATTGATATAAGAGATGGGATGCCCATGGAAATTTTGAACCCGTCGGTGCTTCGCTTGGACGATCGGTTTGAAGTAACTGATGATTGCCCCATCTCTATTACGGATCAGCTTTTGAGCCCGCCTGTACAAATCCATTCTCTTAGATTCGTCTGTCTCGCCCCGTGCCTTTTCAATAATCCGATCCAGTTCCTCGCTCTCGAAGAAGGTCTCGTTCCACTTGGCTTCCGAGTGGTATGCTGTCGTGAGCGTCTCATCAGCGGTCGGTCGCGGGTTCCAATTCGACATACAAAGCGGTACCTTCATCCAGTACTCGCTCCAATATACTTCGGCCGGGACGCGTTTGATTTCCACGCGTACGCCTGCTTGCCTAGCCATCTCCTTGAAAGCGACCGCTTGGTCCACTAGACCCGGGCGTACATCTGAGGTGTGTAGGGTTAGATCTAGGCCCGCTTCATACCCTGCTTCTGCTAACAACGTCTTCGCTTGCTCGATGTCTTGTGCCCGTACCGGTAGCTCTTCCGCATAATAAGGATTGATCGGTGGAATGGGGTGATCATTACCCAACTCCCCCAACCCACGTAACACAATTTCTTGCATAGCCGATCGGTCAACACAGAGCTTCAGCGCCTTTCGGACCCGGTTATCCGTATACGGTTCATCGATGACCCGCATGACTATGTCTTGATATGTCCCCCCAGGCACTTGGAGGATCTCAGCATTAGGATCAGCTTCCACTGCGGGGAGGTTCTCAAAGCCAATCTGCCACATCAGATGGACTCGGCCTCCTCTCAAAGCGGCAATTTGCGTTGCCTCTTCGGGCATATAGAGGTGTCTTACTTCATCAAGGTAGGGTAAGCCCTCTTCCCAATATTCCTCGTTTCGCACTAAGGTCGTATGGTCCCCTGGAACGTACTCCTCCAGGAGAAACGGTCCCGTTCCTACAGGGTCCGATTTGATCTCATCCGGGGTCCGATCATGGGGGACGATCCGGGCTTGAACCGCGCCCACATTGGTGGGGAGATCCGCGTTCGGTGAACTCAGATGGAATGCAACGGTGTAATCATCTACCTTTTGCACCTGATCCAAATAATGGATCACGGAGCGCAAAGGAGAGCCCGTGGATTCATCTAAAATGCGTTCGAACGTATACACTACATCTTCTGCCGTAAACGCTTTGCCATGGTGGAATTTAATCCCCTTCCTGAGTTCGAACGTCCAGGTCATCAGATCATCGGCCGCATGCCAGGATTTTGCCAGGACAGGCTGGGCCCTGAGATCCCGATCCACCCAGGTCAATCCGTTGTACACCCCCCATCCGATAGTGTAATCTTCCTGAGCAGTGTAGAGAGCTGGATCAAGCTGGCCCGCGGTGCCCGGGAAGGCGACCCGCATCGCCCCACCCCGCCTAGGTTCCTGGGCAATTTTGTCCGTCTGTGTGGGTTGTAACCCCGATGGAGAACAAGACGCCAGAAGCGCTCCCCCTGCGACCGCACCCCCCAACTTCAAGAACTCCCTGCGTGTCATTTTTTGCTGTTTCTCTTCCTTCATGGTCGTTTCCCTCTTAGCGTTTTAGAACGAATACAATCCAAAGACTCCCCTCCCCTATCCCTCTTCTGTTCTAAGGGGTAGCCAGGTTAATTCCTATTCATTTATCTCTAACGTATTGATTCGGACTAGGGCTCACTCCCCCACAAACCCTGGAAGCCAATCCGACTCATCACGCATCACGCGCGAGATCAAAACCGATTTGATGACTCTCACCCCTGACATCTCACGCAGCGTGTGCCGGAGGAACTTTCTCACTCCTTCATTATCCTCAAAATACCCCATGACCAATAGCAAATTTCGTTCCTCCAGGCCGTGGGCAAGAAAGGAAAGTTCCGGTACTCCCTGTAATTTCTCAACAACTTCCTCCTCCGCCTCAGGCTCAACTTCCAGCAAAACGTGAACCCCGGACGTAAAACCAACTGCTCTCGGTTCCAACATCGCGACGAGGCGTATTGCCCCCGATTCAACCATGTGATCGATCCG
>JAGXKM010000084.1 GCA_018335275.1 Anaerolineales bacterium
ACCAGACATCCGTTTGGGGGTTGGATTTTTCCGCCTGGAGACGGGTCAATACCTCCCCGGAGGACATGGTCAGGAATTCCACCTGGATGCCGGTTTCCTCTTCAAAAGCCTCCGCGATGACATCCGGTCCGCCGTAGGCCACATACATGCTGAGGACCTTCTCTTCTTCTCCATTTGAACCCATTGAGGGGGCGCAGCCGGCCAGGATCAAGGCCCCGACTGTGATCAAGATCAAGATCGTGCTCCCCCGCTGCCATTTCTTTTTCCAATCCATTCCTAACTCCTTTTTAGTCTAGCCAGTGAAAATTGTGAATTTGTGGGCTCATACCCTCCGGATCCCGTTCTCTTCCGCACCAAGATGATCCAAGAGCAGCTTCCGAGTGGAAAGGATGTCATCGTAGCTGTCCAGCTCGATCGTCCACCAACCGCAACGGGTTTCCAGCAAGCGGTCGAGAATGGGCCCCAGCTCGGTCAAATCTTGAGGAGGATTGTGTTGGTGGCCCTTCTCATATCCATAGATGTGGGCTTCGTAAATTCTGTCTTGAAACGCATCCACAAAATCAAAGGGGGTCATCTCACCCGCTGTGACCCTGGGGCAGGAAAGGGCATGCCCTACATCTAACGTGATCATCGCCCCTGAGGCTCGGGCCCAGGCGGACACCGTTTCCGGACGGCTGGTCAGCCCGGTGCGCAGGTTTTCCAGGCAGAGTGTGATATCCCGCTCTGAAGCCGCTTTCACCAAACGGGCCAAATCCTTCACCACCCGGTCCTGGTCCAGGGGCTGATCTCTATCCAGGCCAATATGGATCGTAATGACCTTCCCACCCTGCTGTTGGATTGCCTCCACAGCCGTCATGTGCACCTCAAAAGCCCTCTCTGCGATCTCAGGTTGGACGTGACCCAGGGGATGATGGGGGAAAAAAGCGTGGTAGCGAATCGGGACGCCTGCTGAAAGAAAGGGGGCTACATGGGAGGAAAGTTTATCAAGCGCATCCGGGTTAGGCGAATATTCCATTCCCAGGTTTCGAGCGGCAATCCACTCCATTCGTTCTGGTCCCATGTGCCAGTGAGCGCTTACCGCTATGGTGGGGCGATCCATATCAAACCATCCTCTGAGCTCAATTAGGGCTTAACAACAAATCCGCTGCTGGTATGCACACGTCAGCAGCGGCTGCTCAGAAAACGCCCTTTATTAAAAGGGGGTCGCTGTCTAAACTCAGGGGGCGGTCATGAACCGCTCCCTGGCATGCACAAACCAGGACGTGAGCACCAACTGGTGCCCAGGACCTTATTTCAGGTGCAGCGGTGGTAAAACATGACCGTGACTCCTAAAACTTATACCTTGACTTGAAAAGTGTAGCATGAAAAGATGCGATTTGCAAGCGAAGGCTTTTCCGGGCCCTCTGAAGCCGCGAGCCTCCGCCTGAGGACCCTTCGCGCGTCCCGGTCCATTATTCGCCTTCATTTTCAGCTTAACTGCGTGTGTTATAATCGCCTCTCGAAAAATAAATCCGAAAGGAAAGCACGAGAGGAAGAGCCATCGATGACGAAACAGAGTCACCGCAGCGGCCGTGAAATTCAGCTCACCACTTTATCCAGCTGCGCAGGTTGAGCGTCCAAGCTGAGCGCGGAAGCGCTGGCGCAGGTCCTGCGCCCTGTGGGAGAGGTGTTCAAAGACGCGGATTTTCCAGACCTTTTGGTGGGGATGGGAGAACCGGACGATGCCGCGGTGTGGCGTTTGGATGAGGAACGGGCCGTGATCGTGACCACCGACTTTTTCACGCCGGTGGTGGACAACCCCTACGACTACGGCGCCATCGCCGCTGCCAACAGCTTATCCGATATTTACGCCATGGGCGGAGAGCCTTTCATGGCTTTAAACGTGGCCGCCCTTCCCCCAGATCTCCCCCTTGAAGTCAGCCAGGAGATCATGCGCGGCGGCGCGGAAAAAGCCCAGGAGGCCGGGGTGGTTTTGGCCGGTGGGCACACCATTCAGGATCAGGAGCCGAAATACGGTTTGATCTGTTTGGGCTTCTCACATCCCGAGCAACTGATGACCAAATCCGCTGCCAAAGCCGGTGATGTCCTTCTCCTCAGTAAACCGCTCGGCGTCGGAGCAGCGACCACGGCTATCAAAAACCAAAAAGTGAGAAAAGAGGAAATGGAAGAAGTGGTCTCATGGATGAAGAGGTTGAACCGGGATGCGGCCCGGCTGGCCAAAGGGGCCGGGGTTCAAGCCGCCACGGATGTGACCGGATTCAGTCTGCTCGGTCATGCCTGGGAAATGGCTCTCAGCTCCCGGGTCGGCCTGCGGTTCCATTGGGAGAAGATCCCCTTCATCAATAGCGCTGAACGACTGGCAGCGGCTTATTCCTTTCCCGGCGGGACCTATGACAACCTATCCTATTTTGGAGATCACGTTCGTTTCACACGGGAATTAAAAGAAGAAGAACGCTTGCTGCTTTTCGACGCTCAAACCAGCGGCGGCCTGCTTCTGGCTGTACCGCCTGGACAAGTTGCCTCCCTGCTCTCTGCAGCCGAGGATATTGCCCAGCCCTTATGGGTGATAGGTGAGGTAGTAAAAGGGGATGAGATAGAAATAACCTGACGAATTCCAGAACGAACCCCAGCAAAAAAGGCTGCTCATCAGAGCAGCCTTTCATCATTACCCTAAAATACCATTTATGTATTCACTGCCAGCCCCGGATAAGACACGAAATCCGGTGAATGGTGTTAGGGCCGGATACCTCAAGGCGCCTGACCAAAAACACTGCACAGGGAGCTATCTCCACCGCGGAAACCGCTGGAGCTTTACAGGGAAGAGCAGGGAGACATATTTCTGTACGTGATGAGGTACATCGTGATTTAGATAACAGGCTGGGTCACCCTTCCCCGGGTGACCCAGCGTCATGTCCAGGTTATTCTTCTTCTGTCCCAGCGGCCAGGTTTTTGCTGCGTTCAATGGATTGCAGGGCCAGGTAGCGGTCGCCGAATTTACCCAGGTTTTCCATTTCAACATCAAACTGGTCGAAGTGGCGCTCCTCATCTGCAACCAGCCCTTCAAAGACCTTCCGGGAGCCGGCGTCGTTATTGGAAGCGCATTCGTTGGCCCATTTATTGTAATCGGCAACGCTTTCTTCTTCCATTCCCCTGGCTTTTTTCAACATTTCTTTGGGGTCCTGGATAGTTTCCACGTCCATGGAGGCTTCCATGACGACATCCCCACCCAAGAACAGGACGCGTTCCGCACAGCGCTCGATATGGCCCATTTCCTCAATGGCGGTCTTCATGAACAATCCAGCCAACAGCTCATATCCCTGATCTTCTGCGTGGAAGTGAAAGTACATGTACTGATGTACGGCTGACATTTCATCAGCCACTGCATTATTTAATAGATCAATGCTCTTTTCTTGCATGTTTTTTCTCCCTTGATTATCTAGGAACAACCTATTCATCATTATATCTAAAAGCGCGCCTTTCTTGGACCTTTTTTATGAAAATCGTGATCAAAAGCCCGTTGATTATCCTTCAATCCGGTACCGGCCCATCGCATAGTCCACCGCAGCTGTAGCGTGAATGACGGTTGTGTCAAATGCGGGCACCTCGACCTCGTCCTCTTTGACCAGTAATCCGATTTCTGTGCAGCCCAGGATCATGCCCTCCGCTCCCCTGTCCACAAGGTCAGAAATGACCTCGAGGTACGCTTGTCTGGAGGAGGGGAGGATCTTCCCCTGCACCAACTCATCAAAGATCACCCGGTCAACCCTTTCTCGGTCCCGCTCATCGGGGATGAATACCTCCAACTCATACCTCTCCGTCAGGCGTTCGCGGTAAAAGTCCTCCTCCATCACAAATCGTGTGCCCAGTAATCCCACTTTACGGATCCCCTCTTCCTTCACAGCCCGTGCCGTGGCATCCGCGATATGCAGCAGGGGAAGAGCTGTCGCTGCTTCCACCTCCTCCGCCATGCGGTGCATGGTATTGGCACAAATGACGATGAAATCAGCGTTTGCCTTCTGGAGGTAGATGCCGGCATTGATCATTTTCCTTGTGGCTTCATCCCAATCCCCCCGCCGCTGCAGCTCCTCGATCTCCGCGAAGTCAAAGGAGAACATGATGCTTTTAGCGGAGTGATGCCCCCCCAGTCGTTCGCGCACCAATTGATTGATAATCCGGTAATATTTTATGGAAGACTCCCAGCTTATGCCCCCGATCAAACCCATGGTTTTCATGTGCATCGCTCCTTTCCGCGCGGTGTCGTGTGCATATTATACTTCGGCACCTTCCATTTTCTCACGATCGCCTTCGCTGCGAGATACAGAAAGAAAGATCCCCGGTGAGGGAATATCTGCCATGACTTTATTTACATAGGCGCCCTGATTCCAATTCTTTGATTTTTCCAATACCTGAGGATGGAGCCTATTAACGGATAAAACCCGGATTTCACCCGGGTTCTCTTCTTCCCTCAGATCGCCCCTCGTCAGGTAGACTTCAGAAACACAAACTATTTACCAGAAGATCAGGGATACTCCCCCAAATCATGTAATTGCCAATCGTATAGATATTCCACTTCGCCTGCTTCTTTCAGGACATTACCCGAACTATCCAGCAAAATACCATAAGCTAAATCAGCATGTCTGTATTTGAACAGCGCGCCCCAATAATACCCGATATCCCTTTCGCTTTTCATCCATAACACATGCGGAACGGGTTCTATCAATGACAACGTTCCATAAGGAATGTTCTCCCGGATGTATTCAACATTTTTTTTCGTGTTTTCAGGCACCTCATGAATCAGATGATCGACACAATTGGCCGAGAGATATTCCTTGAATTGATTTGAGGGCCCTCTGGTGCGAATATCATACCCCGTTCGAAATATCCCTCTTTTAACCTTCCTTACCTCTACCTGCAGACCCCATCCATCTTCCTCCGGCGAACAAAAATAAAATTCGGTTTTATAATCCAGAGCGGGGTCAAACCGTTCTTGAAGATCGTAATTTCTTCTCCCCATGATTTCAATCATGGCCAACTGTGCCTTCGGATTTGCTTCTTTGGCGGTTTCCAGGGCAACAGAATAGGCAGCATTCATTTCTGGAAAGTGTCGAAAAATGCCTGAATAGGGGCCCAGGATCAACACCCTGACATATGCATAGATCAGCCCTAAGGTAATGAGAATGGCAGCGATGATGACCCAATCTCGAGCTGATTTAGTGTGTGTTTTTACCCACCTGGGGTAAGGATTGTTCCATTCTTCCCATTTTTGCATTGTGATTTATTTGGTTTTGCGTCACCAATGCTATTTTGCCAGATACGGCAATGAGTTCAAAATTCAATCTCTTGTCGTCATGGAACATGAACTGGGGTCAAATCAAAGAAATCAAAACAATATCAATCAATGACCTCTAACACCTCTCCTGTATTTGCGTCAATTTAAACCATTAATTGCTCAGGGAAATCACCCGTTCTAAATTGAATAAAATTGACGACCCAGATGACCGTTTTTTAATTATCATTGTCTTCACGGATTGATATCATTGAAGCTACGACGTCTTCGATATATATGTAATTTACACCACCTTCCTGGATTCCTATCCCGAATGCCCTTTCAATCTCTTCATAGAAAAACCTACCATTCGGAATCTCCAAATCATGCCAGTTCATATTTCCATAGTGGCGGTTCTTTCATCATCTCAGCCCTTCATCCTTCTTTCTCTTCATCCTCCTAATACAAGAGTTTATTCATCCGCTCACGATAACACCCAATTTTTTCAGGGAAAGAAGGATCCCCACCGGCAAACACCTCCCATTTTCAGGGCCCAGCTATCGCGGGATGTGATCCATGACTACGATCCCTTCCCCATCAGGGCTGATGGCCAGTGATGATAATGGAGTTAAATATTAGAGTTCATCTAATTCCATGCGCGCAGTTTTCTTTTTAGGTCTTGGAACCTTATCACTAGCAATTGCATGTTTCAAAGCTTTTCTGGCATGCTCTAACTGGCCAGCCTTTTTATAGGCCACTCCAATTTCTTGCAGGGCAATCCCGTTATTTGGCTGAAGGTCCAACATACGCTGATAGGCGTCTACAGATTTATGTGGGTGACCTAACATTAAGTGAGCTTTCGCAATAAAATGAAAGGCTTGTGGTGAATCAGGTTCAATATCCAGGTATTGACGACTGATTAATAAAACTTGATTCCAATTACTCATCTCTGCCTGGAGGGTGATCATCGAACTCAACAAGCGTTCCAGGTCATCCCCCTTAAAGCAATTTAATATGTCATACATTTCATCCAAATGCCCTTGCTCAAATAATGAAACAGCTAAAACACTAAAAAGCCAAGGTTCCTTTAAGCCCTTCTTTCGTAATCCTCGAATAACACTTATAATTTTTTTATTAGCAGCACCAGCTTTTCCATCAAGCAAATCTTGCCTAGCTAAAACAAATCTTATGCTAGTATCTTCAGAATCTACCTTATCAACCTTTTCTAAATACTTTTCCGCACCTTTTATGTCACCTTTTTCTTGTAAAGTATAAACCTTCCAGGAGAAAAACTCGGTCTTGGTGTAAAAGTTTCTAGCTACATCTTCTGCAAGATCATAATACCCGCAATAAATTAAAGCATCGAGGTATGAATCAATGATGCTTTTTGGATAATATAGCGTGCTTAGATACTGCTTATACCAACTTTGATTCGTGCTGTTGACATAGAGCTTAATCGCTTCTTCATAAAAAACAAATGCTCTTTCACATTCGCCGGCTGTGTAATAATAATGGTTGCCAAGAAACTCGTGGCTACTTGCTATTTTAGGGGACTTTTCAACATATTTTTCAAGCAGTGGTTTCACAAGATGAGGCCGTGAAGTCTTTGTGAAAAGCATTGCGAGTGCATTATGTGCATCAGGGTTATGCTTATTTAACTGGATACTTTTCTTTAACACATACTCTGCTTCATTAAATAAATTTAATCTCATAAGCGCTTCACCATAAAAAGAATGCGCTTCAGAACTTGATGGCCAAGCTTGAACACATACCTTCAAATAGTCTAAAGCTTGTTCTTCCTCATCTAAAGTGAGAAGCAACTCTCCCAAGGCTGCTTTTACATATACATTGTCCGGTGCTATTTCTTCAGCCTTCTGAAAAGATTCAAGCGCTTTAACGGCCTCATTATTTTGTTGATATATCCAACCCTTTAAATATGCGAGATACCAATCCTCCGGAGCATGATTTTGTTCCTTTTGAATAACATCCAATGCTCCTTTAAAGTTGTCTCGTGCAACAAACTTTTTTACCTTTTTTTCTATGGGATTATCATTATCACTTGTATGTAGACGCATTTTTTTAATAGGGTTCGTACTTAAGGGTCTTGATAATCTCTGAATCAGCAATATCCTTGTTTCCCATTGGCGTTGGCATAGGTGTAGGCGTGGGGGCAACAGTAGGAGTTTCAGTTGGTGTGGATTTTGGAATTTTGGTGATTGTTGGTTTAGTATACTTCGTGGGTGTTGAATAAGGAGTTTGCGAAGGCATTATTGTTGGAGTAGTTTTATTGAGATCTTTTGGATCATTCTCTCCCAATATTGTACCTTTTACAGCAGCTGCTATAGAGCTAATATAGAAAACGATTTTCCCTAATAATTTTAGGTTTTTTATTTCATTAGGGGGTATATCCTCTGGTTGTTTATTTGGATCAGGATTCCAGGGTGGACCCTGGGGCGGGTCATGTAGATCTATTGATACTTTCCTTCCCCCAGCTTTATACTCTGGTAACAATTCATTCGGGAGACGTTTCCTAGTTGGTTGCCAATTCTTCCCCGCAAAACGATTTAGAGATACAGCTCCTATTGTTATCAAACCAAGTCCAATAGCAACTAAAGCCTCATCACCTTGGATAGGAGTTGCCAAAGCCCCTGCCAATGCAACTGCACCTTCCTCGGGAACACTATTATGAACCTGAGATAAAATTGGATGTTTATACGGATCAGAAATATTTTGGAGACGTTCAGCAACCGGTGACATAGTACTTGTCATTAATTTGCGTGCATTTTCATTACTCCGACCTGCATTGATTAACTTCGCTTGAGCCCACCCTAGAGGGTGTGACCATAAGTCCGGCACTTCCTCCAAAACGGGATCCTGCTCTTCTTCTAGAGATCCAATCCTACTCATCTCATCATCCCAAGGTGGGGGCTCATCCATCTTTTCCGCCTGGCCCTCGTCCGCTGTTTCTTCATTAAGTAAGAGCTCCCGCAACCGTTCACGATGCCGGTCTTCCTCCGCTGCGGGCGGCTCGGGCGGATCTGGATCTTTCCACCCCACCCGGACTTTCTTCCAGACAAACCTGGGTACCTCTTTGGTGGCGTAATGCCAGCCTTTGACGAATCGCTCCTTGACCATGTTGGGCACTTTCTTGGTAGCATAGTGCCAGCCCTTGACAAAGCGCTCCTT
>JAGXKM010000085.1 GCA_018335275.1 Anaerolineales bacterium
GCGTGCATTTGCAGGATTATCGATCTGGGAGAAGATGGACCATGTCTGACCAGGAGTTCAAAACGGCACCGGAAGCTTTTCAGGCCTTCCAGGCTTCCATCCAGGAAGAGGTGGAGCGGCTGGAAGAGCAGTCTGAAATGCTGATTGAGGATCTGGAGGAAGAACAGCCCGAGTCTCCCACCGTCCAGAGTCCGCTCAACCTGCTTATTGACGCGGTCCGGGAGACCAGTTCGGGCTTTGAAAGCAAGGTGCATTTTGAGGATATCGGGACGGTGCGACATATCGGTGACGGCGTGGCCACCCTGACCGGGTTGCCCCGGGCCCACACTGAGGATATGGTGGTCTTCCCGACCGGGGTCCGCGGCTTGGTTTTCAGCCTGGAGCCGCAACAGCTGGATGTGATATTGCTCGGCTCTGATCAGGGTATCCGCGGCGGAGATGTGGTTCGGGCCAGCGGAGAAAGGCTCCGGATTCCCGTGGGCCCCAATTTACTGGGCCGGGTGGTCAATCCGCTGGGCGAACCGCAGGACGGCGGCCCCGTTCCTGAGTCTTCCGACATGCGTCTTTTGGAGCGGAAAGCGCCGGGCATTACGACCAGAACGCCCATCAAGGAACCGCTCCACACCGGCTGGAAGGTGATCGATGCTCTGTTTCCCATTGGCCAGGGGCAGCGTGAGCTGATCCTGGGCGACCGCCAGACCGGGAAAACTACCATGGCGGTGGATGCTATCCTGCAGCAGAAGGAGAGCAACGTAGCCTGCGTTTATGTCGCTATCGGGCAGAAACAATCCTCTACCCTGAACGTGATTGAACGCCTTCGGGAGACCGGAGCCCTGGAGTACACCACCGTGGTTATGGCGACCCCGGATCAACCCCCCGCTCTGCGCTATCTGGCGCCGTACGCCGGCTGCGCTATGGCGGAATATTTAATGGATAATGAACGGGATGTGCTGATTATTTATGACGATCTGACCAAGCATGCCAACGCGTACCGGGAATTGAGCCTGTTGCTGCGCCGCCCGCCTGGCAGGGAGGCTTATCCGGGGGATGTCTTTTATCTGCACTCCCGACTTCTGGAGCGGGCTGGTAAACTGAATCGGGATCACGGAGGTGGGTCGATGACGGCGCTGCCGGTGATCGAAACCCAACGGGGGAATCTTTCCGCATACATCCCCACCAACTTGATTTCGATCACCGACGGCCAGATCGTGCTCGATGCGGATTTATTTAATCAAGACATTAAACCGGCGGTGGATGTCGGTCTCTCGGTCTCCCGGGTGGGAGGAGCAGCTCAGACCGAAGCCATGAAAGCAGTCGCCGGAGAGCTGCGTTTGCAGCTTTCCCAGTTTGAGGAGGTGGCCCGGTTTACCCGCCTAGGCACCGAGGTGGATGAAGCCACCCGCCAGCAGATTGAGCGGGGCACCCGGCTGCAGGCGGTGTTAACGCAGCCGCCCCACGAACCGATGGCCCTCAGTGACCAGGTTGTGCTTTTCTATGCTGTGCAGCAGGGAATTTTGAGGGGCCTTCCGGTGCAGGAAGTCTCAGCCTTTGAGGAACGGCTGCTGAGTTTCTTCTGGAGCGAATATGAAGAGATCATGGAGGAAATAGAACTGAAAAAGGACCTCTCCCAGGAAATGCGGGACCGCCTGGATGAGGCGCTAGAGAAATTTTTACGCTCAGAAGAGGAAAGGAGCGCTGGCCCATGATGAAAATGGTGATGGCTGTGGTTCCGCGGGACCAAAGTGAAAAGCTGCTGCAGGCCCTGGTGGATGCTGGCCACTCGGCGACCTTTACTGAAAGCCGGGGTGGCATGCTCCGTCAGTCCCAGGAAATGATTTTTATCGTGGTGGAAGAAGACCAGGTTGATGGTGTACTGGAAATCCTCCACGGTGGGGAAGAAGGGCAGGAGCACCATACAGCAGAGGCTGAGGAGATCAAAAAGGGCGGCCGGGTGATCTTTGTCTGGGATATCGACCGGGTGGAGACCAGCTGAGAGATGAAAGGTTCGGGTCGGGCTGAGGAGCGGTTGGAAAATATTCAATCGGTAGAACCGATCTTGAATGCCCTGCGCACGGTGTCCCAGGCCAGTATGCAGACTGCCCGACGCAAGCTAGAGGGGGCAGCCCGCTATGGAAGCGAGATTTTGGAGTTGGCCTCCTGGCTGCCGGGCGAAGCCCCGGGCCGAATGCAAGCGGGGGCTCGGAGGCGGACGCTGCTGGTTGTCCTGGGAAGCGATCGAGGGCTGTGCGGTACCTTCAACAGCGATCTGGTGGAAGTCCTGTCTGATCTGTTGGCACAGATGGAAGAAGAGAGGCGTGAGGTTGAGGTCTGGATCCTGGGACATCGGCTCAAATCCTCCTTGGACCGGGAGGAGATCCTGGTCGATCACGTGGAGGGTTTTGCGGAAGGTTCAGTCCCTGATTTTCAGCGCGCCCTCCGGCTGGCCGAAAGCATCCAGGCCGGCTTCAAAGAGGGCCGCTTTGGCCGAGTTTTAATACTCATGAATAAGCGGTTGCAAGCAGAACGGACGCGGTCGGAGGTAGAGCAACTGCTGCCGATGAAGATGAAAGATGTACAGGGGAAAGCGGAACGCTGGCCGCCGCCCATCCTGGAAACCGATCCGGAGGAGCTGCGGGAACGGATCCGGAAGCAGGCTGTGGAAGTCAACCTCTACCGTTTTTTACTGATATCCTCAGCCGCGGAACATGCTGCCCGTTTTCATCTCCTGGAAAACGCGTCCCAGAACATGGAACGCTTGACTGAAGAACTGGAAATGGAAGTCCAGCTGGCGCGCCAGCAGGCGATTACCACCGAGATGATGGACCTGATCGCCGCTGCGGGCTTGATAAAACCCTGATTTTCTTGTCCCTCGGTCTTATGTGCTGGTTTTTGAACCTTTGAGGACTGTGGGCTGCATCAGCTGGTATCTCCGGGGTCATAAATCAGCTTGTTGCCAGCGATCTCATCTTCTAACTTATCAACTCACCAGGGCAAGCCTGATGGGGTCGAAAAATGAGGTAAGTTGTAGTAGGATGAATGTTTCAATTATGTGCCCATGCTGATAAGCGGGAAGCTAAAATAATAAACACCATGTCATCCAAAGTTCAATTAGTCTCAAAGGAGTAAGGCGATGGATTTTCGATACACTACGGAACAGGAACTCTTTAGAGATACCTTGCGAAAGTTCTGTGCTGAAAACATTGAACCTATCTCGCGGGAGATAGACGAAAAAGAAGACGGCATTCCAGACGAAATCATTAAGGGCTTAGCAGCCCAGGGCGTTTTTGGGTTGACCATACCCGAGCAATATGGCGGTACCGCTCCGGAGGGGGAGGAATTAACCTATGCCAATATTGCCATTCATGAAATTGCCCGGGCTGAGATGAGCATGGCTGTCCCCGTGTATACCCTTCTTTGCATAGGGTGGGGGCTATTGATTGCCAAGTACGGCACGGAGCAGTTGAAGCAGGAAGTACTGCCCAAAGTTGCGGCAGGTGACTATTTTGTAGGGATCAGCACGACGGAGCCAGGGGGAGGGTCAGATATCGCAAACATCCAGACCTCCGGTGAGTTCAAGGATGGCAAGATCGTTATCAATGGTGAAAAGGTGTATATCAGCGGTGTTCTGGAGGCTTATGAACAGCGTGATGGCGGTCATATTACCCTGGTCCGCACGGACCCAGAGGCCGGTCACAAAGGTTTCACCTTCGTGTTTATCCCTGCGGGATTGCCGGGTGTGACTTATACCACCTTTGATGATATGGGCAGGATGGCGCTCTCCACGGGCGGGTTCACTTATCAAGACGTAGAGGTCCCTGAATACTGCATTCTTGGAGAACCCAACCGGGGATTTTATATCAACATGGAAGGCTTCAACCTGGCCCGCATCCTGGTTGCCTCGGCCTGTGTGGGAATGGCTGAAAAGGCTCTAGAGATTTCCCGGGAGTATGTCTCCCAACGCACTATGTTTGGGAAACCGCTGGCCAAATATGAGGGCATTTCATTCGAAATCGCTGAGGATCACGGCAAGCTGGAACAGATCAAACTCTATCTCCAATATGCTGCCTGGGCAGCCGATATGACCTACAAAGAGCCTGATTTTATGACCCCTCGTCAGCTCAGCCGGATTGTATCTATCTGCAAGATGGACGCGCCAATTCTGGCCGCCGATATCGCCCGCCACACCATGATGCATCACGGGGCATTTGGCTTCACAAGGGATTGTCCCATCGAGCGGGGATTACGCGGTGTGATGTCGTATGTTGTCGGAGCGGAGGGAGGTCATAATATCCAGAAACTGATCATTGCCCGCGAATATATCGGGGACGTTGCTGTTCCCTATCGGTGAAACGTGACAGTATCCCAGGGGAGAATGTGTATCACTGATTTGCAGTATGTTGAAGAAGGCTTGTTACTATGGATAAGGTAGAAGTCGTCATCGTCGGTGCTGGCCTGGCGGGGCTATCAGCCGCTTACGTCCTCGCGGACGCGGGTGTTGAGGTGCTGGTTGTCGAACGCGGGGACTTCCCTGGAAGCAAAAATGTCTCCGGGGGCCGTCTTTACCTGGAGCCGGTCCGAGCTTATTTACCCGGGCTGTTCGACGAAGCACCTTTTGAGCGCCAGGTCGTGAAAGAACGCCTGACCATGTTGACGTCCGAGAGTTCTGTGACGGTGGAGCTGGCCAGCGATCGTTTTAGAAGCAGCCCGGCGAACAGTGTGACAGTGCTGCGGGCTAGGTTTGATCAGTGGCTGGCTGAAAAAGCCAGCGAGAAAGGAGCTTTTATCATCCCGGGATACAAAGTGGATGATGTCTGGATGGAAGAGGGTCGAGTGGCGGGCATCCGCTCCAATGAAGACATTTTGCAGGCCGATGTGGTGATTGCTGCGGATGGTGTCCTTTCATTTATCGCTGAAAAGGCTGGGATGAGAGAATGTCATCAGCCCCGCAATGTTGCCCTTGGCGTGAAAGAAATCATTGAACTGCCCGAGAAAAGAATCCAGGATCTTTTCGGCCTGAAGGCTGGTGAAGGGGCGACCCAGCTGTTCTTTGGCTCCATAACAGAGGGCATGATGGGAGGCGGCTTCCTTTACACGAATCAAACCAGCCTTTCGCTGGGAATGGTCATCAGCATACATGACCTGATGCAAAAACATCCCACAATTAGCCCGCATGATTTGTTCGAGTTATTTAAAAAACGCCCTGAAATTGAGGTCTTGATTTCGGGCGGGCATTCCGTTGAATACTCTGCACACGATGTTCCTGAAGGTGGCTTGAAGTCAATTCCCAGGTTGTATGCCGGTGGTTTACTCGTCGCAGGAGATGCGGCTGGCCTGTGCCTGAATCAGGGGATCACGCTGAGAGGGATGGATATGGCCATCGTATCCGGCGTCCTGGCAGGGCGCGCTGTTTTGGATGCCAGGCAAAAAAAGGACTATACGGCTGAAAGCCTGGGGATCTATGAAAAGTACTTGAAGGGAAGTTCGATCTATCAAGACCTTTCGACCTTCCAGCATATGCCGGAGATTTTGTCTAACCCCCGACTTTTCGAGAAGTATCCCGAAGTGGCCAGCGAGCTGTTGCTGGAAATCTTCAGGGTGGATGCTCAGCCCAAACAAAAAATATCGCGTACGGTTTTACGAACAATTTCCAGGGAGTTGCTCAAGGTAGATGTGCTCAGAGACTTATGGCACATGAGAAAAATATGATCTTTCTGCCTTGTGCTTATGTGAAGGATTTGTTTCCGTATCAGGAGGTTTAGGTTGAATATTGAGGCAAAGTTAGGCCTGGATGTTTTTCAAATTGACAGCGAGCAATCCCACATCCTGATTGACCAGGAGGTCTGTCAGAGCCGCTGCACAATTCGATATTGTTTGCATGTTTGCCCTGCGGATCTTTACGATCTCAATGAAAACGGGGAGATGACCGTGGATTATGAGGGGTGTCTGGAGTGCGGCACCTGTTACGTCGCCTGCCGGGAGGACGCTCTTGAATGGCATTATCCTCGAGCCGGTTACGGCGTGCAATACCGCTTTGGATGAGAACAAAGGAATGTGAAGATGCACATTGTCGTATGTATGAAACAAGTATTGGATCTGGAAAAAATCCGCATCAAGCCGGATACACACGAACCAGTCCTTGAAGGCGTGCCTGTCTGCCTTGGTGATTTTGAAAAGAACGCTTTAGAACAAGCGGTGCGGATCAAGGAATCGCTAGACGATGTCACTGTGACTGTTGTTTCCGTTGGGTCTCCAAAACTCAATAAAACCATTATGGAGGCTTTGGCGATCGGAGCAGATGAGGCCGTCATCTTGGTTGATCCACATGTTAATGGTTCAGATGCCATGGGCTCAGCGATTGTGCTTGCCAACGTGATTCAGAAAATAGGTGACTGCGATCTGATTTTATTGGGTGAGGGGTCAACCGATGAATACAGCGGCCAGGTGCCTTCCAGGTTGGCTGAGATCCTGGATCTCCCCCAGGTGACTTATGCCAGGGAATTAGAAGTGCTTGATCATCGAATCCGAGCGGTCCGCGATTTGGAAGATATGCTGGAATCCGTTGAGGTGGAGCTACCTGCCCTGGTCAGCGTTACCCAGGAAATCAATCAACCTCGCCTACCGCCATTAACAGCTATCCTCAAGGCAGGCAAGAAACCACTTCATGTCTGGAGCCTTGAAGATATTAACGCTTCTGCGGAAGAGGTAGGAACTGATGCGGCTGTCTGTGAGGAGTTGAGCAATCTGGCCCCAGCGAAACCGCGCAAAGAAATGATCTTTGATGAAGATATCGACAGCTCCGTAAACCAGGCGCTTGAGGCTTTGGAGCAGGAAGGAGTGTTGGATTTATGAGTGGAGTATTGGTTTATTCAGAACAGCCGCCCCTGACCCTGCAGAACTTAACTTTTGCGTCCTCCCTTGGCTATCCTGCAGCCGCGGCTGTTTTAGGTCCCCAGGGTGAATCCTGGTCCGAACAGTATTTCAATCACGGCGCTCAGCGCGTCTACTGCATGGACGACCCATCTCTCTCTGGCCTCCAGACCGACATTGTATCGGAAGCTCTGTGCCAGATTGCTGACCATGCAGAAGCAGAGATCGTTCTGATTAGTTCAACATTGCGAGGCCGTGAGGTAGCTGGACGCCTGGCTCAAAAGTTGCATGTGGGGTGCATTACGGATGCCGCCAAACTCCGAGCCGAGGAAGGTCAATGGATCGCCACCCGGTATTCTCTGGGCGGGAAGACTCTTTCGGAGCAGGTCCTCAACTCGGGCAGAAAGGTTATCGCGGTCAACCCCAATACTTTCCAGGCTGAACCACTCGCGTCGGGGGTTAAAGGGGATGTGGTCGAAGTGGCGCCGCGGGCGGCAGTTTCTCCGGTAAGAATAATCGAACAAAAACCAAAGCCTGATACAGGGATAAATATCGAATCGGCCGAGGTCATTGTTTGTATTGGGCGCGGCCTGGAGAGCGAGGATGACCTGAGCATGATTCAGGAGTTTGCCGATATCGTAGGCGGTGTTGTTGCCTGCACTCGCCCCATCTCTCATGATCGACATTGGCTTCCTGAAGAAAGGATGGTCGGTATCTCGGGCAAGAAGATCAGCCCCAGTCTTTACTTTGGCATAGGGGTTTCCGGACAGATTCAGCAAATGGCCGCAGTGCTGGACGCCAAAGTGATCGTGGCCATTAATAATGACCGCAACGCACCCATTTTTCAGAACGCTGACTATGGCATCGTAGGGGATCTGTACCAGGTAATTCCAGATCTGATAGAAAAGTTAAGTCGATAAAACGGGCCTGATATTTGAAGGGGCGAGATTCAAATCTGTTGGAAGGCTTTTACTTGATTGATGTCAGAGCCCTTTTTGGGGTTTGAATGGCCCGGCGATATCAAAATTACAGAAAGGTCCCTGGAGAAGAAAATGAACGGATCTCCCTGAACACCGCTGGAATGTCAACTGATTGCCCAAAGGAACACACAAATTATCCAGTCTATCCATTTTTGGGGTTGACGACCAGCAGTGAACGATTGATATCCTGGATGATCTTTTTGGCGATGTTGTCCAGCAAAAGGGCCCGGCCTTTTCCAGGTTGGTGAGCGCCAATGACAACCAGGTCGTACTCACCTTCTCTGGCCTCAGCGAGAATTTCATCCACGACCAGCCCGTGGCGCACCTTGGGCTGGGTAATAAATCCCGCACTCCGTAATGTTTTGATATCCTTTTGCAGTAGCTTTCCTTCGGGTTTCTTTTCGTCAATCAGCTTTTCAGCTTCCGATCGCAAATCTTTGCCCGGGATCCCCGGCCTGGCAACAATTTGAGACATGACATGAAGGACGGTGACCTTTTGTTCCGCGCCCCGGTCGTCGATCAACT
>JAGXKM010000086.1 GCA_018335275.1 Anaerolineales bacterium
CCAATAGATAGTGAGAGGGAAAACAATCTGGGATGGAACTTAATCGTCAG
The DNA here is from genome assembly GCA_018335275.1 of Anaerolineales bacterium. Lineage (GTDB taxonomy): Bacteria > Chloroflexota > Anaerolineae > Anaerolineales > UBA11858 > B10-G9. The sequence goes on from JAGXKM010000086.1 coordinate 51, forward strand.
TCAAAGACTCACAAAGGGGCTTTTTATCCGCCAATGCAATGATAGATACCGGTAGGTTTGGTTTCATATCCTATTCTTGGGATTGGTCTGATTTACGGTTGTACATGGCTTTATCAGCTAAGATAAGCATCTCTTCTAGGGAGGAGGGGGATTCAGGTTCGTACAAGCTCCATCCGAAACTGACCGATAAATCGTATTCCCATTGATTTCTCTGATTCATTTCCTGGATTTGTTTTTTCAGCCGCTTGACGAGTTTTTCCGGAGATGTTGCTTCTGTTTCCAGTCCCAGAACGACAAATTCATCGCCACCAATCCTGGCGATGATGTCTGATTTCCGGAAGCTGTTCTGCAGGGCTAAGGATAGGTCTTCCAGGGCTCGATCTCCATGAAGGTGCCCGAAGTTATCATTAATATCTTTTAGATTATCCATGTCACCGTAAAGCAGGAACATCCTTCTGTTTTCTCTTTGGGCGACCTTGAGGTGCTGTTCTGCAAGGACGTTGAAACCGCGCCGGTTATAGAGTTTGGTGAGATCATCCCTGAGTGCCATAGCCCGGAGGGCTTTTTCCATGCGCACCCGGTCAGAGATATCTGTATAAACGCCAATCGCTCCGATCAATTTGCCGTCCACGGTGATGGGAGATCCAGCAAGGATGACTTCAACAGGGCTTCCATCTTTTCGGTACCGCACAGTCTCCCGGGCGGGCAATTCATGTCCTGCTTGGACCTGGGATGTGATCCGCTTGGCTTCATCCAGGACTTCTCCCCTGGCGATGAGATCATCCAGCAGGTTTCCCACCGCCTCTTCCTCGGTGTATCCAAATAATTCCGTGGCTCCCGGGTTCCATTCCACGACATGGTGTTCGGCATCCAGGGTGACGATGGCATCAGGGGCGGCCTTGAGGATGCTTTCCAGGTACATACGCCTTTTCTCTTTTTGCTGTGTGGCCATCTTCCGCTGGGTGATATCCGTCAAAGAACCGATAATGGCAGCTGTTTCCCCATCTTCAACGAGAGGGGTCTCGTGAACTTTGACCCAGATCTTCTTTCCGTTTTTCGTTTTTAATTCTAGTTCAAAGGGCGGCTGCCTTTCCCCGGTTTGGATGGCCCGTTCGGAGGATTTATAACCTTCTTTGTTAGTTGGATGATCGGTGACAAATTCTGTCCAACTCACCATCGCTTCTTCAGGTTCACAGCCTAGAAAGTGTTGGCTTTGTGGACTTACGTAAGTCAGGACGTGATCGGGGTTGTGTATGTAGAACAGGTTCGTGCTGTTCTCGACAATGTTGCGCAATTTTTCTTCGTTCTTTTGAAGCTTTTTTTCCATCTCTTTTCGGGCTGTGATGTTAAATGCGATTTGCAGCCGGACAAACCGGCCGTCGATCCACTTGATTGCCCGATCGTAATTGAGATACCAATTATCGGTGAGGGGATTTTTCCCTTCCCAGGTATGCACGCCAGAGGGCTTCCCATTCTCATCCAGCAGCTTGGAATTGGAGCAGTGCGGACAGGGCTGAGAAAGATCGCGGAATTTTTCGTAACAGATTTCTCCTTCCGGATTACATCCAAAATCGTCCCGCATCTTTTGATTGCTGAATAAAACTTCGTGGGTCTTCATATCCGCGGCGTAAATATGCGCATCAAGGCTGTTGAGGATGGTCAGAAACCGCTCGTGGGATTCTTCTAAGGCTTGCACGGCGCGTTTGCGTTCGGAGATATCGATCGCATATGTGATCCCCAGATGTCTTTCCCCTTCCAGGGAAGCGCCCCCGATCAAGACTGGGATCCGGGAGCCGTCTTTACTGACGTATTCTTTTTCATAAGGGGTACAGAATCCTTGGGACTCGATCTCCTCTATGGCTTCTTGATCCCGGGCAGAGAACTTATCAGGGGTAATTTCATCCCACTGCAAGCCATCTTCCATCAAATCTGAGCGGGATAAACCGATCATATCTAAATAAGCCTGATTTGCGTCTGTGATGGTGCCTGCTCGATTCCAGTAAGAGATCCCGATCATGTTCGAATCGAAGATATGCCGGAAACGGCTCTCGCTTTCCTTCAGGGCCTGTTCGGTTTTCTTCCGCTGCGTGATGTCCTTGTCCATAGCGAAGAAACCGACCACTTCGCCGTCTTTATATATCGGGATCTTGGTCAACAGATACCACCGCGATTCACACTCAGAGGTAGTCACCTTTCTTTCCTTGCGGATCATCGGTTCACCACCTAAGACTTTCTTTTCATCCGCAAAGATCTCATCAGCTTCTTGAGGCCATAAATCAGCTGCTGTTTTACCGATCAATTCATCACTGGAACTAACACCCACTGCGTCCGCATAGGACTGGCTGGCTCTGATCAGACCATGATCGGTGCCTTTGAAATACACCAGGTCAGGTGTGTTCGCCATCAGGGTTTCCCACATTTGATTTTGCGTGTCTAAGTCTTTCTGGCGAGTTTCAAGGTCGGATACCCGCTGGCGAAGTGCCCTGATTTCTTCTCTGAGTTCCACTTTTGATTTTTCTTGATCATCCATAGGGTATTCTTTCTAACATAAGGCATGGCTTAGCGCCATTTTTCTTTGGGTTTAATTGTATATCTTGCATAATGAAATTGGGGCGGGAAATCTATACAGATCTTTTAAGTCACATCTCTGAGTGTATTTTTGAATGGAAGAGAACCTATCAAACGTGATAGGTATGGACAGGGGGATGTGGTCTATTACCCGAAACGGAGATTGTCTGAATATTAATTTTCTGCTGATTTTATTCGCATTAACTCAATAAAAAACGCTTAAAAGGTTAACGTAAGTTTTCCAAATCCACTTAATTCGAGATCACGACCCGATTTCTGCCGGTTTCTTTAGCGCGGTACAGGGAATCGTCTGCCAACTGCAGGAGGCGGCTTTCCTTTTCCACGTTTTGATGGGGGTAGGAGGCCCCGCCTATGCTCAGGGTCACCCGGATGGTTTGATCTCCTTCCCTGACAGTGCTGTCCTCCACGCTGCGCCGGATTCGTTCTGAAATTATTCGCAAGTCTTCGCTGGAAGCAGCCGGCAAAATGGCCAGAAACTCCTCTCCACCGTAACGGACCAGAATGTCCCCCTCGCGTAGCACGGAACGGGCAAGGGTAGCGATCGATTTTAATATCCGATCCCCGACCTGGTGACCGTAGGTGTCGTTGACACTTTTAAAATGGTCGATGTCCATCATCATCACACCCAACGGTGTGGAGCTGCGTATAGCCCTTTCAAACTCTTCGTGAAAGCGACCCAGTCCGAAGCGGCGGTTGTAAACGCCGGTGAGAGGATCCAGCGCAGCCAGGCGCTGCAAACGTTCGTGAGTCAAAGCGTTGTTCAAAGCCAGGCCAAAACTCTGGCGAAACAATTCCAGACGGATCCATTCTTCAGCCTGATAGGGTTTCGTTTTTCCTAAGACCACCACGCCTAGAGGGATCCCTTTATAGGACGCCGGGAGGACAAAAATTTCCTGGGGTCGGAAGTCTGTCAGAACGCCATCCATGAAGATTTCCTCCGGGATTCCAACATGCTGTGGCTGCCCGCTTTTAAGCGCCATTTTGACGTGATCGCTTTTCGCGACTGATGTGGGGTTTTTTAGACCGCGGTTGGCTGCCACTTTCATTTCACCACCGGCGTCATAGAGCACAGCTCCTCCTATTGAGCCCGTATGTTCCAGGAACATATCCAGGGAATTTTGGGCGAGTGGATTCAATTCCAGAGTGCCGGCCAGCATTTTAGAAAAAGACCGCAGAGCGTCTTGGGTTTTCAGTGTATTTGCCAATGTATCTACCAGGCGGTTAAATGCTCGAGCGCTTTCGCCTAATTCATCTTCAGAATCTATGGAGATCGCGCAGTCTTCGTAGGTGCACATATCAACATCGCTTGTGCCATTCATATCGCGAAGTTTAATCTCTACTCGATGCATCCCATCAGCAAGGACCCGAATTCTGGGAGCTACCACCCAACGAGCGATGGCGAAATTAACGCCTCCGGCCAGGGCCCCGGCTCCCAGACAAGCGGCGTAGAAACCGGGTTGGATGGCGATTGGTCTGGGCACGCCCAGCAGGATCACAAACCAGGGGAAGATAAGGCCGATGGACAGGCCGAAGGCCACCATCCAGATGGCCAGATCAAGAAATACTTTCTTCGTGATTCTCATCAAAAACCTCTTGGGATTAATGGAAAATTTTGATTGTTTATCCTCGTTTATATCTGGTGCATCTTTATGGGGACAAGGATAGTATCATTTGTCACAGCGAATACCATCTGCATAGCCTATGCTTCAATTGGCTTTTTCGCAGTCCAAATCTGGCACGTTCAGGATCTGCTGCCAGGTGATGATCACCGCTGAAATCATCAAGAAAGCTCCTGCCACGCCCGGTCCAGCCGGACTGATTTCAGCCAGCAGAAAGGAACCGATCAGCGGGGAAACCACTCTTGTGAAGCTGTTCATGGAGGAGGAAAGCCCCAGGATACCGCCCACTTCAGAAGGATGCACGCTCTTCGTCAGAGCGCTGTTCGTCGATACCCGCAGCATCCCTGAAGCCAGCGATAAGGGGAGCAAAGCGATCAGAAGCGCCGGCAGGGAGGGTGAAAACGCCCACCCCAGCAGCCCCCCTGTGAGCAGAACGGATCCCCCAAAGATCAATTGTTTATCGGTGAATGTTTTACTTAACAAACGGATGCCCCCACCCTGCACCATCACGACCAGCAGGCCCACATAGGTCAGGACGTAACCTGTCATCTGGGCGGTCAAGCCGAGTTTCTTTTGGGTGAAAAGTGAGAAAATGGTCTCAAACATGGTCAGCGCCAGGCTGTAAATGACCACGACACTGAGCAGGGGGCCCACACAAGGCCGCTGCAGTGCTTCTATCAAAGCGCGCAAAGAAAATTTTGACCGTGATTTCTCGCTGGAGGTGTTTCGCTTTTCTGGGGGCAGGGATTCGGGGAGCCAGATGATTGTCCCGATAAGGTTGAGGGCTGACAGGCCAGCTGCCGCGAAGGCTGGAAGGGCATAATTTCCGCCAGCACTCAGAATTCCACCCAGCGCAGGGCCGAAGATGAAACCCAAACCAAAACCAGCGCCGATCAATCCCAACCCCTGAGCCCGGTTTTCTTTTGTCGTTGAATCGGTAATATAGGCCTGGGCGAGGGAGACATTTCCCCCCAGAAAACCATCCATGATCCGGCTGAAAAACAGCATGGCCAATGAGTTTGCCCAACCCAGGATCAGGAAGCTGATCACCGTTCCGCTGATGCTGGTGATCAAGAGAGGCTTGCGGCCGTAGCGGTCGGACAACCGCCCCAGGATGGGCGCTCCGATCATCTGTGTCAGCGCGTTGGTGGATAAAAGCAGGCCGACGACGATGGAGGACGCCTGAAAATCAGCTGCGTAATAGGGCAGAAGGGGGAGAATTAAACTGAAACCCAAGACGTCAACAAACACAAAAGTGAGGATGAGGATTAAGGGTCGACTCATAGAGTTTCCTGGTTGTTAGTCCGACATACAACGTAGAATTTCTACCATTTTACCAGCAGAAGAAGCAAGATCACGTTTTAAATATGGATTCTGGATTCGATTTTGGGATAAAGGTATGAGGTCATCGTTTGATCTTACCTCAGGGTTTGGCTTTGCAGCTGAAAGCACCATTGAGGTCTTGTGTCCATATACACTTATCGCCCTGCGCCTTTCAGGATATCCGGATCATGTGCCTGTCGAGTTTCATGCCAGATAGAACTGTTACGATCGATAGAAATATAAAGATCAGGATAATGATGTCTCACAGCGGACGATCCCTGCAGCGGTCAATTTTTTCTTTGATGGCCTGGATGACAAGTGGGTCGTCGTTCCAGGCGCCCAGATTGATGAGGGAGATGTCAGAGGGTACCTGTGCCTTTTCCACCAGAGCTGGGACATCATACTGGCTGTGGATGGCATCGGCGCTGATGGCGGCGGAGAAGTAAAACACTTTTTCTACTCCCTGGCTCACGAATTCTTCCACCTTCTGGGCGGGTTTAGGGGATTTGAACTCCATCCAGGCCAGGCTCAGATTCCGGGGCAAATAACCGTCTGCTGCCAGGCGTTCCATGACCTCCTCCCGGAAGCTGGTTTCCTGCTCGGTTTCCGTGGGCCATTCCACATCCCATTCGTCCGGTTGGCCGTGGCCGACCAGCAGCACGCCTACCCTGGTTTTATCCGTGCCGTCTCTGTGCTGGTTGACGCGGTGGACGAACATCTCCTGCAGACTTTGGGAATCATACAGGGGGCCGGTGTAGGAGACTGGGACCCCGTAAGTTTCCTCTACATGGAGCTCTTTGATAAGTTCCTCGCCCTCCGCAGTGTGATTGGAAATGGTAAGAAAGACCTCAGCCACGATGATCCGGCTGGCTCCCTCATTAAGAGCCTGGATGACGGCAGCGTCTGGGCGGGGATTATCATCCAGGAAACTCACATAAAACCGGGTTTTCGAATCCCCTTCCGCCCGGCAGGTTTCCTCAAGGGCATGGAGCATCCGGTGATGCATTCTGCGGTGGTCGCTGCGCCCCACTTTAAGGTATTTCTTTCGGAGTTGGTGGCAGAAGAAAGGACGCGCGACCAGGGGCACGAAGCTGATCCCCTGTTCATCGAATTCATTGAATTGATTGATCCAGCCGATGGGATCGTAGGTTTCCGGCTCGCCGTGGGTGAAGTAGATCACCGCTGTGTGTCCCTGTCCGGAGTCTTCTTTATCGCGGATGAGTTCCGGGACAGGACGGGGATCCTCCCGAGCCAGGAACCGTCGGGTGGTCAATGTGTAGCCGGCAGCAAAAAAGGCGAGGGAAAGGAGGACTGCGATCACGAGGTCCCATCCTGAAAACCCAAAATAAAAGGCGGCCAGGAGGGCGAAAAAATTAAAATAAATCCCTCCAAGATAATAGCTCATCTTCAGAGGGTGCTGGGTTAAATACTGGACAAGAAATCCCCCTGTCAAGAGGGAAAGGATGGGTGGGATCATCCATTTCAAAAGGGCCATATCGTTCCTACTTTCAGGTCCCAACTTCAGCTTGGGGACGTCGTTCTTCTTGATGGATGATGACTTCGCCCCGGTAACCATCGACCGTGACGATCATTCCATCTTCAAGCTGGCTGGTGTGGGCCAGGGAAACCACAGCGGGGATGCCGTATTCCCGGGCTACGATGGAGCTGTGGGATAGCACGCCTCCTGATTCGGCGATCACAGCGCCCGCTTTGGAAAATAGAGGTGTCCACCCTACGTCGGAATAGGGGATGAGAAGGACATCCCCCTCCTGGAGTTTATGAAAATCTTGCAGGCCCCGGATTTCTTTCACCGGGCCCCGGTACTGTCCCCTTGATGTGGGGGTGCCCCGCAGTGTTCCGGAGGGATTGGGCTCCAGAGGAGGGATCTCGTCCCCAAAAATGGTCTGGGGCAGAGTGACAGCCCCGCTCTCTTCGATCTCCGCTTTGCGGTCCGCAATCAAGGAGGTGACCTCGCTCGACCTGGAGCCCTGAATGACCTCTTTCACTTCCCGGTAAGTGAGATAAAAGATATCCTGATTGGCTTCTAGCACACCCCGCTCCACAAAATGATTTCCCAGGGCCAGGAAGTACGTCCGGAACAGGCCGTATCCGTAGGTATAGAGAGAACTCACCGCGTCCCGGTAAAAGAGGAAGCGACCCGCCCTGCGGTATATCCAGTTTAGGAAGGGCCGCTGCAGCCAGGGAAGGGAAAGGTGTGCGTAGGGGGTTTTTGACGCCCCGGATCCCTGGGGCGGCGCGTACTCCATGATCATCTGCAAGACCAGGTCGGGATTTTCACGCCAGGGGACTGAGGAAAAATCGTTCCCGCTGTCACTGAGGTGCCCGAAGTGGTCCAGGAAATCCTCCCATTCGGCTTTGAAGGCTGCGGCTTCTCTGCCTGGAGGCCAGTCCTTTGCTCCCTGTTCTTTAAGAACCGCTTGTGTTTTCTGGTCCAGGGTAAGGAAGGACCGGTGAAGCCGCTTAAGATGGACGTTGGGATCGTAGTTCTCTGCTCCTGGAATCCCCGCTGACAGGTCCACCTTCTCACTGTCTATATCCAGCCGGGAAAGTCCATTTTTAAAGAGGAGGTGATACCCGTGCATGAGGAGAGGGGTGAGGATGTTAAAGTAGGCGGTTTTTTGATTTAAATCATACAGGTCGTCGATCACCGCCAGGATCTTGCTTTCTGACATGGACTCGAGGTGATCGCGGGGAAGGGAATCCAATTGATCCTTCATAGCGGGAAGGAAGGCCCTTACCCGCCTCCCAAAAC
>JAGXKM010000087.1 GCA_018335275.1 Anaerolineales bacterium
CTTCGATAAAAAGGGAAAATCAGTTATACTATCCTCCGCTCATGGATATTCAAAAGATCAGAAATTTTTCAATCATCGCCCATATTGACCATGGTAAATCCACCCTGGCTGACCGCCTGCTGCAATTGACGAAGACCGTTGCGGATCGGGATATGTCCGATCAGGTTCTGGATGATATGGACCTGGAACGGGAAAAAGGGGTGACAATCAAAGCCTCTGCAGTGCGCATGATGCATCAGGCACAGGATGGAGAGGTATACGAGTTAAATCTGATCGATACCCCTGGTCATGTGGATTTCGGGTACGAGGTGTCCCGGGCTTTGGAAGCCTGTGAAGGGGCCTTGCTGGTTGTTGATGCTGCTCAGGGCATGGAAGCGCAAACTGTGGCGAACATGTACGCGGCTTTGGAAGCGGATTTAGAGATCATACCCATTATTAATAAAATTGATCTGGCAGCAGCTCGCCCTGATGATATCGCGGAGGATGTCAGCCATTTTTTGGGCACGCCTGTGGAAGATATCCTTCAAATTTCTGCGAAAGAGGGGGAAAACGTAGAGGCAGTGATTGAGAAAGTGATCCGGGATGTCCCACCTCCCCAGGGAAAGGAAGAAGAACCGCTGCGGGCTTTGATCTTTGACTCCCATTACAATCCATACAAAGGGGTTATCGCTTACGTAAGGGTTTTCGATGGTAAGGTGAGTAAAGAAGACCTCCTTTACCTGATGGTTGCTGATACGGAGGCTGAACCGGTTGAGATTGGTGTATTCTCTCCTAAGATGAAGCCGGTGGATGTCCTCTATCCTGGGGAAGTCGGCTATATCGCCACAGGATTAAAATCTGTCCATGAATGCCGGGTGGGGGATACGGTCACCAAAGTTGGACACCTCGCCAAAGAACCGCTGCCGGGGTACAAGGACGTTAAACCCATGGTCTTTGCAGGGTTTTATCCCCTGGAAAATGAGGAGTTTGGAAATCTGCGAGATGCTTTAGAAAAACTGCAGCTCAATGATGCTGCCCTGGTCTTTGAACCGGAAACTTCCCAGGCTTTGAATTTTGGGTTTCGGTGTGGTTTTTTAGGGTTGTTCCACATGGAGATCATCCAGGAGCGTTTGGAACGGGAGTATGACCTGGATATCATCGCCACAGCGCCCTCGGTGCAGTACCGTGCCCTGACAACTGAGGGGGAGGTGATTGAAGTCGATTCTCCCGCTGATCTACCGCATCGTGGTAAACTCGAGGAAATTCGTGAACCGTGGATGAACCTCCAAATTCACACGCCCACGGATTATTATGGACCCGTCATGGAATTGGTCACCACCCGGCGTGGAAAATATGTCAGTCAGGAATACCCCACCCCGGACAGGGTGCAATTAAACTGTGAAATCCCCCTTTCGGAATTAATCGTGGATTTTTTTGACTATTTGAAATCCGCCACCCGGGGGTACGCTTCCATGGATTACTCGTTTGCTGAATATCGCGCGGAAGATCTGGTTAAATTAGAGGTTCTGGTAAACAAAGAGCCAGTGGATGCCCTGGCGACGATTGTTCACCGCGAAAAAGCTTATCGGAAAGGAAAAATATTGGTTGAGAAGTTGAAAGGCTTGATTCCTCCTCAATTATACGCTGTGCCCATTCAGGCCTCTGCAAACGGCAGGGTCATCGCCCGTACGGATGTCAAAGCTGTCCGGAAAGATGTCCTGTCTGGCATTTATGGAGGCGACGTCTCCCGGAAAAAGAAGTTGTTATCCCAGCAGAAAAAAGGGAAAAAACGCCTCAAGCGTGTGGGTGAAATCGATATTCCCCAGGAAGCCTTCATGGCGGTGTTGCGGTTGGAGGAAGACTAGTATGTTGGGCAGGAAGGAATCCATCCGTGTGGGAGTTGGTTTGCTGATCAGCGTCTTGGCCTCCGGGTTGTTGATCTGGTTTGTGGATTTGGATGAGGTCCTTCAAGCGCTGCGCAAGCTTGATTACCGCTACTTCCCACCCATGCTGGTCTTGATGGTGATCTCTTTTGGCACCCGGGCTGCGGGGTGGCGGACCATCCTCCCGGAAAAGGTCACTTTGTGGAAGACCTTCCTGATCATCAATGCCGGTTACTTTATAAATACCATCCTACCCTTCCGTACGGGTGAGGTGGCCCGGGCTTTCTTATTAAAACCCTCCGGCTTGAGTTTTTGGGAAGCGATCCCGACCATCATTTTGGAAAGGGTGTTTGACCTTATTCTGGCAGTGAGTTTGTTTCTGGGCGCTTTGCCTTTCATATTAAACTACCCCCAGGGGACCCGTTATGCTGCGTTTTTGGGGGGGCTGGTCGTCGCAGGACTGTTCCTTTTGTATTTGGTGGTCCGCTTCCAGAACCCGATTTTAGCCAGTTTGAATGACAAAAAGAGTTGGGATGGTGGGTGGAAAAAGGCGTTCCTGGTTCGTCTCCGTGCATTTCTAGATGGGTTGGAGATCCTTTCCGACCCCATCCGATTTTTGCAAGCATTTGCCTGGATGGCCTTGACGTGGGGGTTGGCTTTGGGATATCAATACCTTCTCTTATTGGCTTTCAACAGTCAAGCAAAGCTGCTTTGGGCAGCGTTTGGATTAGGGGCTGTTGCCCTGGGTGTGTCCCTGCCTTCTTCCCCGGGAAATATTGGCGTGTATGAAGCGAGTTTGGTGGCTGCCTTGATGGTCTTGGGGATGGATCGTTCGCTGGCGTTTGCCTATGCGGTTGTCAGTCACATATTAAATGTTGCCTTTACGACCCTTTTTGGTTCCTATGCTCTGGTTCATGAAGGGCTTGCGATCAGGAATGTGTTGGATTTCGCTGCACGAAAGAAGAAGGAAGGTGAGTTATGAAGAAGCGCTTTTTGGTCACGGGTGGGGCGGGGTTTATCGGCACCAATTATGTAGCCAGGTTATTGGAGCGGGGAGAAGAAGTCATTATCTATGATAATTTGTCTCGCCGTGGGACACCGCGGAATGTTGCCTGGTTAGAAAGGACCTACGGTGAAGACAGTTTCCAAATGGTGGTGGAGGATGTTCGCAATCCCAGTGCGCTGACCTCCCTGGCATCCGATGTGGATGTCATCGTTCACCTCGCTTCCCAGGTGGCGGTGACCACGTCGGTCACCCATCCCCGGGAGGACTTTGAAATCAATGCCCAGGGCACGTTCAATGTCCTGGACGCAGCGCGTTTGTCGGAACGGAAACCTGCTGTCATCTACTCCTCAACGAACAAAGTGTACGGTGAGATGGAAGAGCTGGAGGTGGAAGAAGGGGAGACCGCTTACCGCTATAAGGACCTCCCGCATGGTGTTTCGGAAGCTCAACCTCTCGATTTTCATTCCCCGTACGGTTGTTCTAAAGGTGCGGGTGATCAATATGTGCGGGATTTCCACCGCATGTATAATGTACCCACGGTCGTCTTTCGCCAAAGCTGTATTTACGGTCCTCACCAATTTGGAATTGAGGATCAAGGGTGGGTGGCCTGGTTTGTGATCGCGGCCATGACCGACCGCCCCATCACCATTTATGGAGATGGAAAACAGGTTCGGGATGTGTTATTTGTGGGAGATTTGCTGGACGCTTATGACCTGGCTCTGGAAAATTTGGATGCGGCTGCCGGTCAGATCTATAACGTCGGCGGGGGGCCGGACAACACCTTATCTATTTGGAAAGAATTTGGCCCTCTCCTCGAAGAGGCTTTAGAAAAAGACATCCAGGTAACATGGGAAGATTGGCGGCCGGGAGATCAACGGGTATTCATCGCTGACATTCGGAAAGCCCAAAAAGATCTGGGCTGGTCACCCAGCGCGAATCCTCAGGAAGGGATTAACCAGCTTATTGACTGGGTCCGTGAGAATAGGGACTTGTTCTAGATCTCTCAAAAACGCCATTTATAGAAGGGTATACTCGCTGTTTTATGAAGATACTGACTGTACTCACATATTACCGACCTCACACCAGTGGTTTGACGATTTACGTGGAGCGGATGGCGAAAGCCTTGGTCGAACGCGGCCATGATGTCACCGTTCTCACCTCTCAGTTTGATCCTGAATTACCGCGCAGGGAGACAAAGGAGGGGGTCCGTATCGTCCGCGCCCCAGTGTTGTTCCGGGTAAGTAAGGGTGTGATCATGCCTACCCTGGGGTACTTGGCGTGGAAATTGGTCCTGGAACATGATGTCATCCACCTGCATCTGCCCCAATTCGACGCGGCTGGTGTGGAACTCCGGGGGCGTTTATTACAAAAACCAACTGTCTTAACCTATCATTGTGACCTGCAGCTCCCGAAAGGTTGGTTCAATCGCTTTGTGAATCAAGTAGTCCATGTTATGAACTATTTGGCGGGGACACTTGCCCACCGAATTGTCGCTTACACTGAGGATTTCGCTTCCCATTCCCCTTTCTTACAGCGATTTGAAGACAAGGTGGAGGTCATTTTGCCCCCAGTTGAATTACCCGAAGCTTCGGAGGAGGAAGTAGCAGCTTTTGCAGCTGAACATAATCCCCGGGGAAAATCTCCGGTAATCGGCATGGCAACCAGGTTTGCCACGGAGAAAGGGGTGGAGGTGTTGTTGGAAGCCCTGCCCATGATCCTGAAGCAATATCCTGATACACTCGTGCTGTACGCCGGCCAGTATCGTGATGTGATGGGAGAAGAGGAGTACTTTTATCGCCTCCTGCCAAAAATACAGGAGTATCAATCTAAAGGACAGTGGAAATTCTTAGGGGTTTTAGATCCCAAGGCAATGACAACATTTTATCCCAATCTGGATGTTCTCGTCGTGCCCAGCCTGAATTCAACCGAAACCTTTGGGTTGGTGCAAATTGAGTCTATGATCAATGGAACCCCCACGGTAGCCTCTAACCTCCCTGGTGTTAGGCAGCCGCCCCGGATGACCGGTATGGGTGAAGTCGCTGCCATCGGGGACGCAGATTCATTGGCAGAAAAGATATTGAAAATATTTAATCAGCCGGAAAAATATCAAGAGGATCCAGATCAGATTGCCCGCCAATTCAATCCCCAGGCCAACGCAGCTGCTTATGAGCGGCTTTATCAAGCGCTGCTGGCGGAATTGAATTGAGAGAGGATGATTGGTTCCCCTCGGGAGTGTCCCGATTCAGAGCCCATCTCGTGTCCTTGCGGTGCTTTTTCTTTGTTAAAGGTTTCCCTCGCATGTTATGAGGTGACAAAGACGGTCAAAGGTTATAATGGTTTGATGGAGTGAAAGAGCACAATATACAATGGAAGAACCCAGTGTACTCGACTACTTAATTGATAAGTTGACCTTTTGGAAAGAGATGACCATCGAGGTTCCCCCTTTGTATGAAGAGGAACCAGAGTCAGAACCAGTCAAAATTCCGCCTTCCCCTGTGGAGGAAAAGGTGGAAAGCGGTTTTTTTAATCGGATCTGGGTGATTTTTTTACCTGTTTCACTGGCAGCTATAGCCCAGTTTTTCCTTGAACCTCCCCGGCGCTCCAAAAGTACGGGGGTAGTTCTATACTTGTTTGCGGGGATCCTTATTGCAGTGCTTATTTATGTTAAGAGGTGGTCACTTCCCCCTGTATCTCCTTCAGAGAGGGAAGAGGAAGGCGATCATGTGCGGTTAATCCCTCTGTATTTTGGGACCGTTTTCTCCCTCCTGGCATTTATATATTTTTCTGGCAATCAATTTACGCTTCTGAATACATCCTTCTGGGGCATCGGATTTTTATTGATCTGCGCCGCTCTTTGGGAACCGGAAGGGGTGGTGAAAAAAGTCCGCTCATGCTGGCGGAACTTCTGGCTTCGGGGGCTGCAAATCTCCCCCTGGTTATTGCTTCTTGTCCTGGTGTTTGGGATCTCCGCTTTCTTTCGATTTAATCTGATCCGCCAGGTACCCCCGGAAATGTTCAGCGATCACGCAGAAAAGTTGCTGGATGTCGCGGATGTGCTGGCTGGAAAAACGCGTATCTTCTTCCCCCGCAATACCGGGCGGGAAGCCTTTCAGATGTATCTGACAGCTGGAATTGTCAGCGCTTTTGGGACAGGATTAACTTTTTTGAGCCTTAAGTTAGGGACGATCCTGGCTGGCTTTTTCACGCTGCCTTACATTTATCTGTTGGGCAAAGAGTACGCAAACCGACGGGTGGGTTTATTTGCTTTGTTTCTGGCAGGGGTTGCCTATTGGCCAAACGTGATCTCCAGGGTGGCCCTGCGGTTCACTTTTTATCCTTTCTTTGCAGCACCTACGTTTTACTATTTCATCCGTGGGTTGAGAAGAGGCCGGAGAAATGATTTCATTTTCGCCGGCATCGCGTTGGGTCTGGGTTTGCATGGATACAGTCCCTTTCGAATTGTGCCCTTAATTGTCGTTGTCGCGGCGTTTATTTATTTCATTCACCATACCTCAAAGGAAGAGCTAAAACGGGTCCTATCCGCTGTGCTGGTGATCGCCTTGATATCTCTGATGGTTTTCTTACCTCTTTTACGGTATTCGCTTTCTAACTACCACATCATATCTTACCGGATGCGGACCAGAATGACGAGCCTGGAACGCCCCTTGCCAGGTCCAGCCTGGAAGATATTTATCAATAATACCTGGAAAGCCTTGTTGATGTTTCAATGGGATAATGGGGGAACCTGGGTCCATTCTACCCCTGGTAGACCTGCCTTGGGCATCATCGCCGGCGCCTTATTTACCCTGGGTGTGGTGATCGTGATTGCCCGTTATCTGCGGGATCGGCACTGGTTAGACTTTTTGATGTTGGCTTTCCTTCCCCTATTTCTGATGACTTCGATTTTATCCCTTGCTTTTCCAAATGAAAACCCGAGTTTGAACCGGACGGCAGGTGCGATCATCCCCGTTTTCATCATTGCAGGAATGACCCTCGACGGTATTTACCTGAATATTAAAAAGCGTTGGAAATCAGCGTGGGGAAACCGCTTTGCTTGGGGTTTTGTTGTCTTGTTAATGGTGCTTTCAGCATTCCACAATAAGGAGCTGGTTTTCAAAGATTACTACGAGCAATTTCGTAAAAAAGCCTTGAACACTTCAGATATGGGGAATATGATTGAAAATTTTGATGAATCGCTGGGTAAAGCTGAGCATGCCTGGGTGGTGCCATATCCGTATTGGGTCGATACCCGCCTGGTGGGGATTCGGGCCGGGGATCCGCTCAAGGATTACGCTTTGTGGCGCGAGGATATCCCCTCAACTGTAAGTATGCCAGCCCCAAAACTCTACATCGTTAAACCTGAAGATCAAGAAACGATCGCGGTGTTGAGAAGCTTATACCCTGCGGGTTTTGAAAAAGTTTACGATTCTGAAATCCCGGATCGGGACTTTTTCATGTATTATGTTTTTCCTGAAGGTTCAGGCCCGTAATATTAACTTGAGTTAAATGCTTATGTCAAAAAGAAAAGAGATCATCACTTCCCGGTTGCTTATCTGGTTCCTGCTTCTCCTCGTTCTGGGGTTGGGAGCTTATCTCCGCTTTGTGGGATTGGCCTGGGATCTTGATCAGCACTTGCACCCGGATGAGCGGTTTTTGACCATGGTGGAAAGCAGCCTGGAGCCGGTGGGCAGCCTCTCGGAATACTTCAATACCGATGTGTCCTCCCTGAATCCCAACAATCAAGGTCATGGCTTTTACGTTTACGGCACGCTGCCGCTTTTCATAGTCCGGTACAGCGCCGAGTTTTTAGGACGCGCTGATTATGGGGGGGTTCATCTGGTGGGCAGGGCATTATCTGCCACGTTCGATTTACTGACTGTTTTCTTGGTTTTCATGGTCGGTTCCAAACTGTTTGATCGCCGGGTAGGGTTGTTAGGCGCTGCCTTTTCAGCCTTTGCAGTCCTGCAGATTCAGCATGCTCATTTCTTCACGGTAGACACGTTTGCCACGTTTTTCAGTGTGCTCAGTTTTTATTTTGCTGCTGAGGTGGCGAAGGCACAAGGCGGTAAGGTTAAGATATCTCCTTTCCTTTTCTTTGGTCTGGCGTTGGGGATGGCGGGCGCCTCAAAGATCAACACGGTCCCTGTCGCGGTGACGCTGCCTTTGGCTTCCTGGTTGTATTGGCGGAAAAAGCCCGCTGAGGAGAGGGCGGAAGCGGGGCAAACCCTCATTTTATATATCATCCTGGCAGCCATCATCAGTATCATTGCTTTCCGGGTCTTCCAACCATATGCATTTAGCGGACCAGGGTTTTTGGGGATCAAACCAAATCCGAAATGGATCAGCAATCTAAAATCACTTCGAGCCCAGATGGGGGGCGATGCTGATTTCCCGCCGGCGCTGCAGTGGGC
>JAGXKM010000088.1 GCA_018335275.1 Anaerolineales bacterium
ATCCTGTGTGGCTGTATCCAGGAAGATAAAATACGGGCATCGCCCGAAGCGGGGTTCAAACCGGGCATCCTGGTGGGGGGAGTTTGCGCTGATGGCTATTTTCATGGTCAGATTCCTTGTCCGCTCTGCTTCTTTTGATTGTGCCTGGATTGTAACATTTTAGTTTATATCTGTCAAAAATATATTACACACTATTTTTTATATGCTAGTATAGGAGAAGGGGCACGAATCCCCTTTGCGATCGGATCTCAATTTGTCCTTTCAAGCTTCCCATGGTTTGGCTTGGGAAGGGATTCCATTGACATGCGGGGGACCAATAAAGCATATGTTCTTTCCATGACAAGTGTTTTCATGCGATGATTAAAACTGTGCATCTGCGGGGGAAATTTAGCCGATAATGGACAGGGACCAGGGTTGTATTGATCATGTGGTTGGGGATCAATTAAGAAAAGTGTAAACAAGAGGTGAGGTCATTATAGTTTTGCCCTGATAAAATGAAATTCAATTGACCTTGAGGGAGAACCATGTCTTCGCAAAATCAAATCTTCCAGAGGCTTTCCTGGGTTGATTGGATCTGGGTTTTGATTGGAGGGTTAATCCTTTCTGGCTGTTCGGGGAGGGCAAACAGGGTTTTAGAACCGGTGGATGTGCAGCTGAAATGGGTCCACCAGGCCCAGTTTGCCGGGTTTTATTCTGGAGAGAAAGAGGGTTTTTATCGAGAAGAGAATTTAGATGTCACCCTTCGTCCCGGGGACACCCATTTGACTCCTGCTGAGATCATCAATAACCTCGTGAGCGGTGAGACAGATTTTGCTATTGTGGGGGGAGATCAGCTTATAGCAGCCAGGTTCCGCGGTGAACCTGTTGTGGCCATCGCTGTGATCTTTCAGAACAACCCCTATGTCTATGTCAGTTTGAAGGGTTCAGGTATCCAGCGCCCTCAGAATCTGGTGGGGAAGAAGGTCATGGTCCCTCCTGATGCAGAGGTCATCCATCGGGCCTTGATGGAGAAATTGGAGGTCAATCTAGAGTCCATTGAACACGTGCCCTATGAACGGGACACGACGCCTTTAATGAGCGAGGAAATCGATGCCCACCTGGTGTACCGCACGGGTCTGGGCCTAGCTTTGGAAGAAACGGGAGTGGATTTTAATTGGATGTGGGTGAACGATTACGGGGTCCACTTCTATGCCGATACCATCGTGACCCGGGAGGCGCTCATCCAGGAAAACCCTGAGCTGGTGAGAAGGTTCTTGCAGGCTTCCATCAAAGGTTGGCGCTACGCGATTGAGAATCCAGCTCACGCGGTGGATCTCACCTTGCAGTATGACTCTGATCTGACCCGGGACCGCCAGGCACGCATGGTGGAAGCCCAAACTCCTCTGATTCACACAGGAGAGGTGAAAATAGGCTGGATGGAAAGGGATGTCTGGAAGAGTATGCAGCAAATGTTGATCGAACAAGATGTCTTGGCCATAGAAGATATTGAAAGAAAAGCCAACCAGACAGCTCAAAACATGGCCTCCTATATTCATCGCCACCCTGATATGACGCTGGAAGAGCTGCAAGACGATCCCCAGGTGTGGGATATCGCCGTTCAAACAGTGGGCGAAACGGGATATACTGTGGTCGCCGATGCCGCCACCGGCAGGCCTTACTTTCATCCCCATCCTGACATCGTCGGGGAGGACCCCAGCCAATCCAGAGAAGCTTTCCCATCCATGTGGGAGATCATCGACCGCACCATTGGAACGACCTGCCAGGATGCTTCAGGCTTTTATGAATGGTCAGCGGATGGCGAGTCCAGAGAGAAATACACACAATTGGTTTGTGTGGATGCTGAGACAGCTGATGGCAAACGCCTGTTCGTGGGCGCGTCCACGTTTCTCGCTGATTACGATCTGAAGAAAACGGATGTCGATTCATTATTCACCATGCGGTTTCTGAGTGGTTTTTACGAAGGATCGGAGTAGACATTGTGAAGATCAAGTTTTGGCGGAAAAGCCTCAGAACCCGATTGTTGGGATTGTTCCTCCTTCTGGCGATCATCCCTCTGGCTGTGATCGGCTATTTAGCCTACGATCTGGGACGCCAGAGAATCGTCAGGGATGTGGAAAATCATTTGAAAAGTGTGGCGATTCTTAAGGAACAGGAAATCCAGACGTGGGTAGAACATCTGGAACATACAATGCTGTGGCTGACATCAAGTCCAGGGGTGAAAAATGATCTTGCCGTCATGAGCGCTCAGATCCCTGATCAGCCCGCATATGAAACAGCTCATGCCTCGCTGACCGACGAGCTTAGCAGGGTGGCAAACCTGGCTCACCTTTCGCCCATTTTCTTAATGGATCACATAAATGGAGAGATTGTGGCTTCATCCCATGCGGAATGGGGAGGGCAATTCAGGGGAGATCGGAAGTACTTCCAGGAGGGAAAAGATGAGGTATATGTATCTGGCATTTTTCACAGTTTGCGATTAGGGCAGCCCACGATGGTCGTTGCTGCGCCTATCAAAGACAGCGAGGGGCGGCTGCTTGGAGTTTTGGCGGGTCATGCCAATCTGGCTCCACTCAATGAAATTATGCAGGAAAGAAGCGGGTTAGGAGAAACCGGGGAAACGTACCTGGTCAACAATGCGAATTTGATGCTTACCGAAAGCCGGTTCGAGCCCGAAGTGGCTCTAAAAAAGTGGGTTTTTACGGAAAGTGTCAGCAGAGCACTGGCAGGAGAGTCTGGTGTGGGTGTTTATGATGATTATCGGGGAGAAGTAGTTATTGGTGCTTATCGCTGGCTGGAAGAGAGGGATATGGCCTTGCTGGCGGAGATGGACCGATCAGAAGCTTTTGGACCCATTATTATGCTCCGCAACACTGTCCTTCAGGCAGGCTTTCTGGTCGCGGTAATTGTTGGTTTTTTGAGTGTGTTCGTCGCCCGCACCTTTACGAATCCCCTGCGGCAGCTGGTGGAGGGCACAGAGGAGATTGGGGGTGGAAACCTGGACTACCGGATCGAGGTGGAGGGGGAAGATGAAATTGATCAGCTCGCACAGGCATTCAACGCCATGGTGGAGAGCTTACAGGAAGTCACCGCCTCACGGGATGAATTGAATACAGAAATCGCGGAGCGTAAGCGGATCGAGAAAGCCCTTCGCGCCAGCGAGGAAGAATTCCGGGAGATCTTCAATGCCACTTCTGACGCTCTGATCCTTTTAGACGAAGAAGGGCGAATCGCCCAGGTTAACGAAACAGCCTCTGAGTTATACGGCTATGCCCGAGAAGAAATGTTGACCTTGGACCCCAGGCATCTCATTCATCCCGATTACCATCACGTGTACCAGCAATTCTTGGCTGATCTGGAAAAGAAGGGAGAGTTTTCTGGCGAAACGATGGATATCAGGAAATCTGGAGATTCGTTTTATACTGATGTGCGGGGGACGACGGTAAGGTTCCAGGGGCAAGAGTATATCCTGGCTGCCATCCGGGATGTCACTGAACAAAAAGAGGCTGAACTCAAATTAGAAGAAACCATGCGGGAGTTGGAACGTTCCAATGAGGAACTGCAGCGTTTTGCCTATGTCGCTTCCCACGACTTGCAGGAACCGCTGCGCATGGTCACCAGTTACCTGCAGCTTCTGGTTCGGCGTTATGGGGATCGCCTGGATGGCGATGCACAGGAGTTCATCGATTATGCGGTGGATGGGGCCTCGCGCATGAAGCAGTTGATCAATGACCTGTTGACCTACTCCCGCGTTGATACCCGAGGTGTGTCACTCCAGCCCGTGGATGTGGAACAGGTGTTGGACGATGTCCTGGAAAATTTGCAATTTCGAGTGGAAGAGACAGAGGCTGGGATCATCAGACATCCCCTGCCGATCGTGCCGGGGGATAAGAGCCAGCTTGAACAGCTCTTCCAGAATCTGATTGATAATGCCCTCAAATTCAGGGGAAATGAAGCGCCGCGGGTTGAGGTTGGAGCTGAAAAGGGGGATGGCGAATGGGTTTTCTCAGTCAAAGACAACGGCATCGGCATGGACTCCAGGTTCAAGGACCGGGTATTTATTATTTTCCAGCGCCTTCATACGCGTGATGAGTATGAAGGGACGGGGATTGGCCTCGCGGTCAGCAAGCGCATTGTGGAAAGGCACGGAGGGGAGATCTGGTATGAGTCCGAACCCGGCGAGGGCACGACGTTTTATTTCACCATTCCGGATGAACCGGAAACAATATCGTAGATGGAGAAAGGAAGGGAGTTATGGTTTCGATACCGATTGACATCCTGCTCATTGAAGATAATCCAGGAGATGTGCGCCTGACGAAGGAAGTGCTGAAAGAGGGCAAGGTTTCCAATAATCTGTCTGTCGTCAAAGACGGGGTGGAGGCGATGAAATTTTTGCGCCGGGAAGGTCAGTATGCCGCTGAACCTCAGCCGGATTTGATCCTGCTTGATCTCAACCTGCCGCGTATGGACGGGCGAGAGGTGTTGGAAAAGATTAAAGAACATCCGAATTGGCAGCGTATCCCTGTAGTCGTTCTGACAACCTCTTCCGCCGAGGAAGATATCATCAGATCTTACAATTTACATGCCAATTGCTACATTACCAAGCCGGTGGACCTGGACCAATTTATCAATGTCGTGAAGTCGGTAGAGGATTTCTGGCTGACTGTAGTCAAGCTTCCCCCGGACGGGTTGGAGGGATAAGCAGCCAAAGGTTGGATAGGTTGATCAGAGCGGTCAGCGGAAGGTAGGTTGGAACTTAAGGGTGGGAAGCTATGAATGGAAAAATGTTCACCGTCTTGTTGGTCGAGGATAACGCGGGTGATGCCCGGTTAATCCGGGAGTATTTAGGCGGATCGTCCATATACAGGTTCAAAATTGACCATGTCCGCAGCATGGCAGACGCGCTTTCTGCGCTCGAGGAGCGTGAGTTTGATGCTGTTTTGCTGGATTTGGGCCTGCCCGACAGCCAGGGTATTGATACGTTTTACACCCTCCGTGATTATAAAGCGGGTGTTCCGATCCTGATCCTGACCGGTCTAAAACATGAAGACACCGCCCTGGAAGCCATGCAGGCGGGGGCCCAGGATTACCTTGTCAAAGATTACATGGATGAGCGCGCCTTGCCCAGGGCGGTGAGATATGCTGTAGAACGTTCCCATACTGCACAGGAATTACAGGCAAGCGAGCGCAAATACCGGCAGCTGGCGGAAACAGCCCAAGATTACATTGTCATCCATGATTTAGAGGGTAAGATCATCTACATCAACCGGGCTGGCTTGGATTTCACCGGTTATGAGCAGGAAGAGATCCTCCATCACCCGGTTGCAGAATTTGTCCCTCCAGATCAGAGAGATATGTTCCTCAAACGCCGGGAGAAGAGAGAACAGGGGGATCACCAAAGACACTTATATCAGACAGAATTTGTCAATAAAGCGGGGGAGCGCGTCCCTGTCGAAGTCAGTTCCTCGCCAATTGTCAGCGATGGAAAGGTTGAGTCCGTCCTTCTGGTGGCTCGTGACGTTCGCGAGCGGGTGGAAGCGGAAAGAGCGCTGCGGGAAAGTGAAGAGAAATTTCGATCGCTTGTCGATCAAGCGGCTGAGATGCTCTTTTTACATGACCTGGACGGGAATCTGATCGAGGTGAATAGAGCTGCGATTGATAACACCGGGTACCGTCGGGAAGAACTGGAGAGCATGAGTGTCTTTGATATCGATCCAGATGCCAGGGGGCGGGAAGATCGTAGAAAACAGTGGAAGTCGCTAAAAGTGGGGGGGGATCCGGTCACGTTTGAAGGAAGACATAAAAGGAAGAATGGTTCGATTTACCCGGCAGAAGTGACGATATCCAAGGTTATTTTGCAAAATGGAGAATATATTTTAGCCCTGGCGCGCGATATCACGGAACGGAAAGAGGCGCAGGAAAAACTTCAGAAAAGCGAACTGCGCTACCGGACGATTTTCAACGCCACACCTGTCGCTATCTGGGAAGAGGATTTCTCTTTTGTAGAGGAGGTTTTGACTGATTTGGAGTCTCAAGGTGTGACGGATCTTCGCGCCTACATGGAGGAGCATCCCGAATTTGTCAGCCGGGTTATACGAAAAATTGGCATAAAAGATGTCAACACAGAAACCCTGACTATGTTTAGCGCCGGGAGCAAAGAGGAGCTGCTCGGTTCATTGGACAAGATTACCACCCCGCGGACACGGGAGTTCATGCGGAATTTAATCCTCGCCATCCACCGCGGGGAGACCTACTTTGAGGGGGAAACCGTCAACCGCACTTTGCAGGGTGAGGATATTAATGTCTGGCTGACGATGAGAATCCCTCCCGAAACGGAGAACATGGATGAGGTCCTGATCAGCATGATGAACATCACGGATCGTAAACAGGCGGAGAAGAAATACCGCAACCTCTATAACAGCATCCGGGATGCGATCTTAATTGCTAATACAGACCGCGAGATCATCGACTGCAACCCCGGTTTTACGGAAGTTTTTGGCTATGAACTGGAGGAGATCCAGGGTAGGCAGACGGAATATGTTTATGAAAATCATGAGCAGTACCTGAAAATGGGCAGGGAAATCGAGAAGCATGATGCAGAAGAGAACTTTTTTTTCACAGTGAATTACCGTAAAAAATCGGGGGAGGTATTTCCAGGAGAGACCAATGTCTTCTACTTGGAAGATGAATTTGGGAACACCATTGCTTTTGTAGGATTGATCAGGGATATTACAGAACGCTTGGCGGCAGAACGAGAACTAGCGGAACGGGAGAAAAAGTTCCGGGCCATATTTAACAACGCGAACGATGCTATTTACCTCCATGAGCACACGGAAGAAGGCCTGCCGGGCACATTCATCGAAGTCAATGACGTGGCCTGCGAGATGCTGGGGTATACAAGGGAAGAGTTTTTGAAGTTGGATCCCCAGGCGATCATCGCTCCGGGGTCTGTCGCAGAGGGTCCTGAGATCATGCGGGCCCTCCGGAAAGAAAGCAAATCCACCTTTGAAATGCGGCATGTGACCAAGGAGGGGGCGAAGGTGCCGGTGGAAGTCAGTTCTCATTTATTTGTTCTGAATGGCGACCGGGTGGTTTTATCCATTGCCAGAGACATCTCAGAACGAAAGCAGGCAGAGCAAGCCTTGAAAGAAAGGGAAGAAAAGTACCGCCGCTTCTTCCAGACCTCCCAGGACTGCGTGTTCATCACCTCCAAAGATGGCCGCTGGTTGGAGATGAACCAGGCCGCGGTGGAATTGTTCGGATATGAGAGCAAGGAAGAACTGGCAGAGGTCAACATCCGGGAGCTGTACGCTGATCCTGCGAGAAGGAAACTTCACATCCGGGAGATTGAGAGAAAAGGGTTTTCGAAGGATTTTCCCGTTGACCTGCGCAAGAAAGACGGCTCCTTGATCCACACCCGGATTTCATCTACGCTTTATTACCAGGCCGGGGAACACATCGGGTACCAGGGCACCATCCGGGATATCACGGAATTGGTCCGCTATATCGAGGAGATCAAACAGCAGTCGAATCAATTAAACGCCCTCCGGGATGTGGGCCTGGACCTGGTCAGTGAGTTGGATGTGGATGAGCTCCTGGAAGACACCGTAAGATATGCGATGGATCTGGTAGATGGGGAAGGGGGTTGTTTTTACCTCATGTCTTCTGAAAGGGATCGGTTGGAAATGAGCGTTCATATGGGATACCCATCGCTTCCTGCGAAAACCACCATCCGGCAGGGGGAAGGCCTCGTCGGTCATGTCTGGGCCAGCGGAGAGAAGATCTTAATCGAGGATTATGCAGCCTGGGAAGGTCATGCGCATCAGTGGGTGGATCATTTAGGAGATCGCGCTTTGATCGGTGTCCCTGTAAAATGGGGCGATGAATTATTGGGTGTGCTTGAAATCATCCGGGAGGCGGAAAAGCCGTTTTCTGGGGATAATGCCTGGCTTCTGGAATTATTTGCCAATCAAGCGGCAGCTGCCATCCGGAATGCCCGGTTGTATGACCATGCAGAGCAGCGTTTAAGCCGCTTACAGTCACTGCGAGAGATCGACCAGACCATCTCCGGCAGCCTGGATCTGACGACGACATTGAACGTGCTCATCGACCGCCTCATACAGAATCTGGACATCGATGCGGGGGCCATCCTCCTTTACCAACCTGCCATGCACACCCTGGAGTTCGCAACCGGTTCGGGGTTTCGAAG
>JAGXKM010000089.1 GCA_018335275.1 Anaerolineales bacterium
CCGGATCGGGAGTTGGTCTGCGCGCCCATGAATACCCAGGATGGGAAAAATTATCTGGCAGCCATGCGTTGTGCGGCAAACTTCGCTTTTGCGAATCGACAGCTGCTGGCGTATTATTCCCGGCGGGCATTTGAAAATGTGCTGGCCGGTAAGGTTGAGGATTGGCATCTCAAACAGGTGTATGATGTGGCCCATAACATGGGCAAAATAGAAACCCATATCATAGATGGGGAAGCGATGAAAGTCTGCGTCCATCGTAAGGGAGCCACCCGTTCGTTCCCGCCCGGCTCCGAAGATCTGCCGCCAGAGTATAAACGTATTGGCCAACCGGTCTTGGTGCCAGGGAGTATGGGCACTGCCTCCTGGGTATTGAAAGGGACTGCAGCCAGCATGGAACGCTCCTTTGGCTCAACATGCCACGGAGCGGGGAGGACGATGAGCCGTACTCAAGCCAAGCATGAGGTCTGGGGTGAGGATCTCAAAGAGGATCTGGAAAGAGAAGGGATTCACATCCGGGCCAAGTCTATGGCCGGCTTGGCGGAGGAAGCCCCGCTTGCCTACAAAGATGTGGATGCTGTTGTGAACGCTGTGGAAAGCGCAGGGATAGCAGAAAAAGTTGCCTTATTGACTCCCTTGGCAGTTGTCAAAGGATAGGGAACATTTTATAGTTGATTTGCGTCTTAACCTCGTAAGCAAGATATATAGACAGGAGGTTGAGATATGAAGAAACAAATTTATTGGAGTTTGCTCGCTGTGATGGTTTTAAGTACCGCATGTGGGATGGTTTCCACTCCAGCGAACACAGATGTTCCCCCCGACACACAATCGCCCACAGTGGTCTCCCCTTCTCATGATCAGGAAACAGAGGACAAAGAAGAGGGTCGACCGTTCGCACCACAAGCTGGTGATCAGGACCTTGATCAAGGGGATGTTCAGCTCGAGAAGACTGATTTGATGATCATGGAGAGCTGGCCTGTGCAGATATCCCTTCAAGTAGAAGGCACCCTGCCCACGCCCTGTCATCAATTGCGAGCCAAAATATCTGAAATGGGTGACGATCAAAGGGTTGAGGTAGAAATCTATTCCCTGTCGCATCCAGAAGATATTTGCCCACAGGTTCTCGAACCGTTTGACGTGAATATCCCTCTGGGATCCTATAAGGACGAAGGCGTTTCCTTTTGGGTAAATGGCGAAAAGGTAGGGGAGTATTAAAAAACTTAATAAGACAAACAAATGAAACACCCACAAAGGTTCCTCTTTGTGGGTGTTTATGTTAATAAATTCCTGTCGGCGGGGTCCGGCTGATCGGTGCTACGAGAGCATGGGTGCATTCAATAAGGGCGTCAACGGGGAGCCGTATGTTGACTCCCAATTCTCCTCCGGATACGTGAATGGTTTCGTGTTCTTCAGCGGAAGAATCAAGTATGATGTCAAATCCTTTTTGGATTAAGGCCAGAGGTGAAATCCCGCCCACCTGCAAACCAGTGGAGCGCTCCGCTTCTTTTTGAGAGGAGATTTTTACTTTTTTCTCTCCCACGGCTTTGGCTAAAGCGCTGGTATCCACCTCTTTATCTCCTGGGACCACTGCAAGAATTTCTTTTCCCCCATTCTTTCTCGTGACTACGATGCTTTTGTAAATCAATGGCAGGGGGACATCCAGAAATGCTGCCGTTTCTTCAGCGCTCTGTTTCTCAGTGGGGAGGGCAAAAGCCTGATACGGGATCTTGCGGCTGTCCAAAAAACGAGTGACATTATTAGTGGGCATAGGGTCCCCTCTGAATCGGCTGCAAATTAGGATCTGTGTGGGAGATTTTAACACAGGAGCTTGAGATTCGTGGTAGATCCTGGGTATCTCTTTCCGTTGCTGCCTTTCTACCCAGTGTCTGAGTTCAGAAATCGAATCAATAAATCCATATATTGAGATCGAGAACATGGGAGGTCAAAATATATTTCACTCCAACCGACTGTGATATCATACACTCTAGCCAGAAATCTTTTGGCTGATGAGATTCCAGGGAGTCATTTCACAGCAAATTAGAGGTGAGTAAGAGGATTCTATGAATTCCAGAGAGCGATCCATAGCAGAAGGTATATTGTTGACAGATCAATATCAGCTGACCATGGCTCAACTTTATTATCGGATGGGCATGCATGAAAAAATGGCTCAGTTTGATCATTTCTTCCGCAGTTATCCGGATTACGGGCAGCACAAAGCGGGGTACTGCGTCAACGCGGGGTTGGAATGGCTGCTTGATTGGATGGAAGGTCTTCAGATCCGGGAAGAAGAGATCTCATACTTGAGAAGCCAGACGGGAAGCAGGGGAGAACCGGT
The DNA here is from genome assembly GCA_018335275.1 of Anaerolineales bacterium. Classification (GTDB taxonomy): domain Bacteria; phylum Chloroflexota; class Anaerolineae; order Anaerolineales; family UBA11858; genus B10-G9. The sequence goes on from JAGXKM010000089.1 coordinate 2,333, forward strand.
CTTCGATGAGGATTTCCTTTCCTGGTTGAAATCTTCTCCCCCATTCGCGAATCTGACAATGAAAGCGATTCCGGAAGGAAGGGTGGTTCACCCCGATGTCCCTCTGACCACAGTTCAGGGTCCTTTAGCCTGGGCCCAGATATTAGAGACCTCTCTGTTGAATCATTTGAATTTTCAAACGTTGATTGCCACCAAAGCCTCACGGATACATCATAGTGGGGGAAAGGGCCTTTTATTGGAGTTTGGACTCCGGCGAGGTCCCGAAAAAGGAGCAAACGCTGGGACCAGGGCTGCGCTGATTGGCGGGGCTGATTTCTCATCCAACGTCGGCGCTTCTCATATCCTGGGGATTGAACCGAAGGGAACGCATGCCCACAGTATGGTTCAGGTTTTCCTTGCCCTGGGCGGGAGCGAATTAGATGCTTTCCGGGCCTATGCGGATGTTTATCCGGATGACTGCCTTTTGTTAGTGGACACGGTGGATACCTTGGAAAGCGGTATTCCCAATGCGATCAAGGTATTTGAGGAATTGAAACAAAAAGGCCATCAACCTGTTGGTATTCGCTTGGATTCTGGGGATTTGGCTTTTTTAAGCATTCAGGCCCGGAAGATGCTGGATGAAGCAGGGTTCGAAGATACGATTATTGTCCTTTCCAACCAATTGGATGAATTAGTTTTATGGCAAATCCTGACCCAAATCCGGAAGGAATCTGAATGCTGTGCTGTGGACCCGGATCGGGTCATCGACTCTTTGGTGTATGGCGTCGGCACAAGGCTGATTACCTCTCAAGGTCATGCAGCGCTTGACGGGGTCTACAAATTGGTAGCCATTCGTGAGAACGCTGAGTGGGTCCCGGCTATCAAGATTTCCGAAAATCCTGCGAAGGTCCCTAATCCAGGTCACAAACATGTCTGGCGGGCTTACGACCGGCGGGGAAGAGCTACGGTTGACATCCTTAGCCTGGAAGATGAAGATCCGCGGGAAATGGATGAGTTGGTGCTCCATCACCCCGCGGAACACGCTGTCTTTCGGATTTTACAGCAGTCTGATGTGGATCATATCGAGCCTTTGCTGGAAGAAGTTTGGGTGGATGGGGAAGTCGTCATTGAGATTCCTCCCCTGGAACGCTTGCGGGAAAGAAGGTTGGATGACGTTTCAAAATTAGACCCCGGGGTCTGTCGTTTGATGAACCCCCATATTTATCATGTCTCACTCACAGAAAAATTGTGGAATTTAAAACGTGACCTGATTGAGCGTCTGGATTGAACCAATTATTCTGTATGTGGATGGTCAATGATGTTGATGAAAAGGTCGAGGGTCCCCTAGGGGTTTCGACCTTTTTGCTTAAAGATGATTGTATGCGGTGGGGATGAAAACTGCTCGTTGATGGATCCAGGGGAGGTCCTATTCTTGAAATGTGTATATCTGGTCTCTCAGCAGCTGTCCCCCTTAATTGATTTTTGATAAGTTTCCTGGGCTGAAGGGAGGGGAGGAACTCTTTGTGGTAGCATTCATTAAAGTAATTTTCGTTCCGGATTGAATCCTTGTGAGGTTGTCATGCGGCAATATTTGAATTTATTAAAACATATCCTTGACCATGGCGTGGAGAAGGGAGATCGGACCGGGACCGGGACCCGTTCTGTGTTTGGTTACCAGATGCGTTTTGATTTGCAGGAAGGTTTTCCTCTGGTAACGACCAAAAAGCTTCACCTCAAATCTATCATCTATGAATTATTATGGTTCATCAAGGGGGAAACAAATGTGGCCTTTCTCCAGGATCACGGCGTAAGCATCTGGGATGAATGGGCTGATGAAACGGGTGACTTGGGTCCTGTGTACGGGGCTCAGTGGCGGTCTTGGGAAACGAAAGAAGGTGGTAAAAAGATTGATCAACTCAGCAGGGTTATGGATCAACTCAAGACGAACCCGGATTCCCGGCGCATCATTGTCAGCGCCTGGAATGTGGGAGAAATCGATAAAATGGCCCTCCCCCCCTGCCACCTGCTGTTCCAATTTTATGTCGCGGATCAGCGGTTGTCCTGTCAGCTTTACCAACGCTCAGCGGATGTTTTTTTAGGCGTCCCATTTAATATCGCTTCCTATGCCCTCCTGACTCTGATGGTTGCGCAGGTGTGTGATCTCCAGCCAGGAGATTTTGTACATACCTTGGGGGATGCTCACCTTTACTTGAACCATCTTGACCAAGCCCGTTTGCAGATAAGCAGGGAACCGTATCCTTTACCGGAGATGGAGATCAACCCGGAAGTGGACTCAATTTTTGATTTTAAATATGAGGATTTTCTTCTCAAGGGATATCAAGCACATCCTCATATCAGGGCCAAGGTTTCTGTATGATCATCTCTTTGATTGTCGCCATGGATGAAAAAGGAGGGATTGGAAAGGAGGGTGAGCTTCCCTGGCATATCTCCCAGGATCTCCAGCATTTCAAAGAAGTCACCATGGGGCACCATTTGATCATGGGGCGGAAAACATTTCAATCCATTGGAAAGAGGCTGCCGGGGAGGACGATGATCATCCTCACTCGAAACCCAGACTTCCGTGCTGAAGAGTGTCTCGTGGTCCATTCCTTTCCAGAAGCGCTCTCGTTGGCTGAGGCGCGGGGGGAAGAAGAGGTATTTATCATTGGGGGTGCATCTGTGTATCGAGAAGCGCTGCCCATGGCGGACCAGTTGTATCTGACCCGGGTGCATACTGATGCCAAGGCGGATACGTTTTTCCCTACGTTTGATTTGAAATCATGGAAGTTGAAGGATGAGAGGCACTTTTCAGCGAAAGGGCCAAACAAATATCCTTTTACCATTCAGCGTTATATTCGTTCCCGAGAAGACCCCGGTTCTTAACAGGGGTTCAAATAACCTTAATCACCAGCCAAGAGGTGTATTTTTTCCCAGGGTTTCATATCGCTTTCCAGGGCTAAGATCTCCCGCAGTTCAAAAATTTGGTCGCGTAAAGCAGCCGCTTTTTCAAACTCCAGATTGTCGGCTGCTGTCAGCATCTGTTGTTTCAAGTCCGCGATGATATCCCGCAGCTCATCTTCTGGGATACCGCGTACGCTCTCCGCGTCATATTCCCCTTCTGCTTCTGAGACAGCTTTCATGGGGACTCGATCGGTAATGTCGCTGATGGATTTCTTGATGCTGACCGGTTCGATATCGTGTTCTTCGTTGAATGTGATTTGGATTTCTCGACGTCGATTGGTCTCCTCAATTGCGTTTTGCATGGCAGGTGTGATCTTATCTGCATACATGATCACTCTTCCATTCACGTGACGCGCTGCTCGTCCGATGGTTTGAATGAGCGCGGTGTCCGAGCGCAGGAACCCAGATTTGTCGGCATCCAGAATGGCTACAAGGGATACCTCGGGAAGGTCAAGCCCTTCCCGGAGCAGGTTGATCCCCACCACCACATCGTAGACCCCCAATCTCAGATCTCGCAGGATGCCTACCCTTTCGATTGTATCGATTTCAGAGTGCAGATAATGGACTTTGATCCCGGTGTCTCGGAGGTAGTCCGCCAGGTCTTCCGCCATCCGCTTGGTTAATGTGGTCACCAAAACCCGTTCCCCCCGCTCGGTGCGCTGGTAAATTTCCCCGATCAGGTCATCCACCTGGCCTTCTATGGGTCGGACGTCGATCTGAGGATCCACGAGACCGGTGGGGCGAATGACCTGGTCGATGACCTCGGGCGCTTTTTCAAGTTCATAGGGGCCGGGTGTCGCGGATGTGTACACGGTGTACCCCATTTTCCCTTCGAATTCGTCGAAGGTCAGCGGCCGGTTGTCCAGAGCAGAGGGAAGACGGAATCCATGTTCCACCAAAGTTGCCTTTCGCGACCGGTCGCCGTTGAACATGCCCCGGATCTGCGGGATGGTCATGTGGGATTCGTCGATAATTAAGAGATATTCCTGGGGCAGGTAATCCATCAAAGTCCAGGGCGGTGAATTTGGGGGCCTTTGGTCCAAGTGTCGGGAATAATTCTCAATTCCGGAACAGTACCCCACCTCCCGCAGCATTTCCAGGTCGTATTTCGTGCGCTGCTCGAGGCGCTGAGCTTCTAACAGTTTCCCGACGGACTTAAAATAGGCAAGTTGATCTTCCAGCTCTTCTTCAATATTCTGGATCGCTCTTTGCAGCTTTTCCTCTTCAGTGATGTAATGTTTGGCGGGAAAGATGTTTACCGTTTCCGGAGATTCCAGGATTTCCCCTGTCACGCGGTGGATGCGGGTGATGCGTTCTACCTCATCCCCGAAAAATGATATCCGGTACAGAAAATCATTTTCATAAGCGGGAGCAATCTCCAGGGTATCGCCGCGAACGCGGAACGCGCCCGGTTTCAACTCCACTTCATTCCGCTCGTACTGCCCTTCGATGAGCTGGCGCAGAAGGGCGTTGCGGCGGTAGATTTCCCCCTGCTGAAGCTCGATAACCACTTTTCCGTACGCTTCAGGACTTCCCAAGCCGTAAATACAGGATACCGAAGCGACGATGATCACATCCTTCCGGGACATGAGTGCCGTGGTGGCCGCCAATCGAAGCCGATCGATTTCTTCATTGATGTCGGTGTCCTTTTCAATGTACAGGTCTTGATGCGGGACATAGGCTTCTGGCTGGTAATAATCATAATAACTGACAAAGTATTCCACAGCATTCTCGGGGAAGAAAGATTTGAACTCGGCGTAAAGTTGAGCAGCCAGGGTTTTATTGTGAGCGATCACCAATGCCGGCATCTGCAGGTGCTCGATGACATTGGCCATGGTGTAGGTCTTGCCTGTTCCCGTAGCGCCTAATAGCACCTGGTCTTTCTTTCCGTCTTCTACGCCCCGAATGATCTTGTCAATTGCCTGGGGTTGATCACCGGTTGGTTTAAATGGAGCTTTTAGATTAAATGCCATAATTCATGTTTAGGGTCGAACGTAAATGGGGTTGCTGTAAATCCAGCCCCTCTTTTTCCCTTTGTAATATAAATAGGATTCCACACGATATACGCCGGGAACCGTGGTGGTATGGGAGCAAATCTCGCGATCTTCCCAATGTTTCAACAGTTTTCCATCTTTGATGAGGTGACATTCTGCCCGATTCGGCAGCGTGATTTGCAGCGTCACACCGTTTTTTGCGGATATTTCATCTCCCATGATCACCGTTTCGTTCTTACCGTGAGCTTTATATCGGAACCCTTTGCTGGTTCTTGGAAGATCGTAACCTATGAAGGCATGACCTTCCCGAAATGCCTGCCAAATCATCTCTTTATCCTGGTTTATATTACCACGAAGCGGATGCGGAATCAGAAGGTGAGTGTTTACTCCCTGGAAGTGGAAACGATACGGAAATATGGTGCGCTGCAAGGGTCCCATACTGGCCTGCAAAGCATGGGCGTCCGATCCTCCCACAGCTGTGATCCTTTTTCCGGTAGAAGTTAAAGAATCCCAGCGGTTCAGTGTTTCCTGGAAAGGCCCCCGGGCGATCCGTTGGGGACAATATGCATAAAAAATGGCGTGGAGTTTACTTTTTAAGAGGGACTTAAATTCCGAAAAAGCGTTCCATAACTCGATCCCTGTATACCCGTTTACATCCCAGTCCACCCAGGAGATATTGGGCTGGTCCACAGCAGGAGCTGCTGGGTCTATGGGATGAGCGATGAAGGACAACCCACCTCCTTTCCTCACAGCCTCGATCAATGTTTGGGGATCCTTTGCTTTGTCAACCATCGTCTCATCCATACCGAAGATCAGGAGATGATTTTTTTGTGGATCTCGCGTGCGGTCGTGGGTTTCTTCGCCAACTAAGAGCAGGACCGATCTTTCCTCATCTCCGTAATAGCCCTCCAGTCC
>JAGXKM010000008.1 GCA_018335275.1 Anaerolineales bacterium
TCACTTGAGTGATGGGGATGACATCGTCTTTCCACTTCAACCGCTTTTCCTGGCTGTCAAGACTCGGTTTGTTAAAGAGCGTGATCCGATCGTATATGACTCTGCCCTGGAGTTGAGGGGAAAGGTTTCTGAATGATTTAAATTGGGTACCCATCAGTCCCAGGAGTCCCGCTCCACTGACATTAATAAAATCTTTTCGACTGAAGGTCTCTTTGTGAGTCATAAGGGCTCAGTAATGAATGTTTACCACGGTCCCCACGGAAGCCCATTGGAATGCCCATCGGGCATCCGGAGTGCGGAGATTTACGCAGCCGTGGCTCATAGGGGTGCCGAAGTTATTATGCCAATAGGTGCCGTGGATGGCGTACCCCCTGTAATAATACATGGTGTAAGGCACGTTCGGCAGGTAGTAACCCGGTCCTGCCATGTGGTCGTAACGGAGCTTAACATAAATCCGATATCTTCCCGGAAGGGTGGGAGTCAGCCAGGTCCCAGTGGAGACGACGAACGTTTTCACGAGTCTCGTTCCCTGGTATGCGCGCAGCCTCTGTTGGGAAAGGTCTAAATCAAACCAGCGTTCATTTGAATAAACACCTGCGGGTAAGATGGAGTTCCTGTTCGCTGGCGTAGGTATTTTCGTTTTCGTTGGCTTGGGTGTGATGGTGGGAGTGTTGGTCGGGGTCGGGGTGGGAGTGGGTGTGTATGTCGCTGTGGGCGTAGGGGTGTAGGTCGCTTTTTGTAAGGGGGCCTGGCTTTCCCGGGTGGATGGATGGGGCGTGTGTAAGGGAGCCTGCAGGGCGGATGAGAATTCTGGAGTCCACAGCCATACCAGGACCCCGATCACCAGGATCAAGATGCTGATTGACCAGGGAAGGAAATGGGGTCGATTTTTGATCAGGGCGTCTTTGGAAATCGCCAGGGAGAAAGGTTTGTTTCCTGATCGCTGAGATTGGGGGTCAGATCGCAGGCGCTTTGCCGCCCAGTGCATTCCCTTTCGGGCGCGTTTACTGGATGGGTTGATTTGCAAAACCTTTTTCAAATAGGCAGCGCTTGCATAGGGTGAGGAAATGGAAGCCAGGTAAAGCCACGGTTCTTCGTGGTCAGGGGCGTGCTTGGCTGCCTCCCACGCTTTTCTGCGGGCAGATTGTTTATCACCTCTTTTCAGTGCCTCTCTTGCCTCTTGCAGGGCCTCCAAGGCAGGCTCAGGTAAGGGAGTTCTCATGGTTTATTGACCTGGGGAAATTTCCTCACGGTTCAGGAAACATAATATGCCTTCTGCGATGCCCTGGGCTACTTTATCAGGCTCTTTTGTCAATAATATCCGGTCCTGATTCATAAAACCTGTCTCAATGATCACAGCCGGTGTGTTCGGATGAACTTCTTTGAAGGCATGATAGCTGGTCATGTCCACGGTCGTTTGATCGATGAATGATAAAGCGGTGGCATTTGCATACCTATTTTTCATGCAGGCGGTGAGCCGGGCAGCTTGCTCAGGGCGTTTGTTTTCGACGGTCTCCGCGATCTTAAATCCTGAAGCTTCATTGGGTAAATATTGGCATGTGTCCGCGTGAATGGATATCAGGGCATTTGCCATATATTCATTAAGCTGATCGTCATATTCCTTCAGTAAATCCACTTCTACTCCCTCCGATTGAAGGAGTTGACGGGTTAGTTCTGCGACATTGTAATTGATGTCCACTTCCCGGTGACCGCCTAGACTATCGGGACAGATTGCGCCAGAATCGTGCCCCCAGTGGCCGACCACAATTCCCACGTGAAAGGCTGAATCCGGGGTAGGGGAAAGAGCGGGAAATCGCGCCTGTTCACTTTCCGGTTGGAAAGGAAGGCTGATCCCGGTTGAGGGCCAGGTCGTAAAAAGGGTCGCGGTGAAGACCGCTACCAAAGAAACCGCGAATATGCCCTTGATTGTGGAGAGGAATATGTTCTCTGTGGATGTTTTTGTGTTCTGATCGGCTTGTGTTTTCATGATTATTTTGTCAGGGATTGTCATCCTAACGCTCGTTTATCTTCCCTATTTTACCTCAAAGTACCTCAAGAGTTAATTTTATCACTTGTCTTCAGCTGCTTACTCTCATAGGATATTAATAAATTCGTTATGATGAAGGGATCCGATTTTTAAATCGATTTCATCCGGATCCCTTTTTAGAGGATAGGTGCATCTTCATGAACCCAGTTTCGTTGCCCTGCCTCAGGTATATGTAATATGTGCAAGAATATGACCATTGAATTGTCCCGGGAAGACAAAAAGATGCTTTTGAAGATCGCCCGGGAGGCGATCCAAAAAAAAGCCCGGGATGAAAAGATTCCTGTCCTGGAGGTGGATTCATTTGCCCCTCCCTTGAGGAAAAAGAGAGCCAGTTTTGTGACCCTGACAAAACGGGGAGCTCTGAGGGGATGTATTGGGACATTGGAAGCTGAACAGCCTTTGGTGGAGGATGTCCAGGTTCGAGCTCTGGCAGCTGCCTTCCACGATTTTCGGTTCCCCCCAGTGAGCGCGGAAGAGATCGAGGAGATCACGATCGAGGTTTCCGTGCTCACGAAACCACGCACCCTGGATTACGAATCCCCGGAGGATTTAGTCCATGAGCTGGAACCGGGCCTGGACGGCGTTGTCCTCAGCGACGGCCACCACAAAGCCACCTTTTTACCCCAGGTCTGGGATAAACTGCAGGATGTGGAGACCTTTCTAAGCCGTTTGTGTTACAAAATGGGGGTCAAACCGGATCTGTGGCAGGGAAAAAAACTGGATGTGAAAATCTACCGGGTCATAAAATGCAGCGAGGACGATCTATTCTAGGCGGACGAGTGTTTGGTTTGGATCTTCGATAACTGTCTTTTGGCTGCCAATGAATTCCAGGGTCGTTTTTTCCTTCTCATGGATCACCGTCAAACCGCGGTATTCAAGTTGAACTGTCCAGGGAAAAGGGTTCCCCCATCGAATAAAGACTTCGTGATTGTTTTGGATATCAACCCCTAACACCTTGAGAAAGAACCCGATCGGCACAGCTCCCGTGATCCGGTACGGTTGACCTATCCCTTTTCCCGATTTTGAGTCGTACGCGCCGAAAAATGACTTGCTGTTGGACAGGTTTTTGATGATCACCTTCATGACATTCTGGAAAAGCTCTGCCGCCAATGTCTGGGCCCCGTAAGACAGGAGTCCCTCCCCGATCATGCTGTTCCAGGAGGGGAGGAAGGTGGGGTTTTTCGGCTTGACGCCGGATCGGAGTCCATAGGATCCCCAAAATGACTCCTCCGACCCAATCTTGCTTTGGATGAGCCTTTGGGCTTGTTCCGGGAGGGCAGTTCTGGAGCACAGGGGAAGCAAGAGCAGGATGTCATCCGTCTGAAAATTCGCCGTCTCGACGCTGATCATTACATCCTCAGCGAGGTTGTAGGAGACGACATATTCCAGGTAGGTGTAAAGGTGTTTGCTCGTCGCCCTTCCCCGATTTTGATTCCAATAAATTTCATGGCTGGGAATGTTTTCCACCCAGTGTTTGTGGTCTTCCCCCTCTCCGTGGAGAAAGATCTTGGTCCTCGGAGACAGCGGGTGGGGGCTTTGGAAATGAAGAACCAGCCGGGATGGGTGAGCAAGCTTTTTCTTGAGGATCATTAAACCCGACCCTTGCCCTTTTTGTAACTCCTCGCCTGCAGGAAAATGGTGGGAGGACCGGTCCCAGCGTTGGTATTGGGCCTGTTCAGCGCTCCAGGATCTGTGGATGAAGTCCGTTAAAGCCTTTTTCCGGTTCTGCCACATTTGGACAGATTCTTTTTCTTGAATCCGGTCACATATCTCAAGAAGAGTATCTATTTCAGCGATGAGCAGAGCGCACAACGCCGGGGATTCTGCATAGGGAATATGAGGGAAGTGAAACCAGCCGTCACGCCCGGGGTTCGCGGGGTGTGCGCTGCATTCCACCTGGCGAACGCGGGACCATTCAGGAGCTCTATCTGCGTCCCGATCCTGTTCTTTGCTGAACCATAAGTCCAGGTAACCGGCCAATGCCGGGAAAACGCTTTCCAGGTATGCGAGGTCTTGGTTTTCTTTAAACACGTTCCAGGCTAAACGCAGCAAGAATGGGGATGCTAATAAGTCAACGTCTTCTTTACCGGGAGGGCTTCGAAAGGGCACAAACCCTTTTTCTTTCTGACCGTCTAAGAAGGGGGTAAGGAGGGATTCCAGGAGGGCAGGAGAACCTGGACTGATCAGATCTGCGAGAAAAACGGATTCTAAGGCCGTGAGGCCCGCCTCTTCAGATGGGAGGTTTTTTCCGGGGTCGTTGTCAGGTACGCGGTCGAGATCAAGGCGCCTGTCTTGAAAGGTATAAGGTCCCTTTTCATCTCTGTCGGAAACCGATCCAAAGCCCAGTTTTTGTGACAATGCGCAGGCCACGTCCCACATGGGTTCTCCGGTGTAGATCTGCAGCTGTCCCTCCCAGAGGTTTTCTGCGCGGGCAAAAGCCCCCTCCCAGTTTCTCTCCATCATGGATTGGGTGAGTTGAAAAGATTCCTCCAGGCTGTTCAGGTTGGAGGAAACCCAGCGAAATGTCTCCGATCCCTGGGGAGGAAGGTTGATCTCTAAAGATAGATTTGGAAAAACCCCCGTTCCTTCTCGGGGCCCACCGCTGAGGAAGAGAAGGGGATGCAAATTTCCGGATTGCCCGGACAGGACGGTTCGCCCTTCCACCCTGTTCGCCTTCATAGACTGTCCTCCTCCCAGCGGGTGAAGGACGGCAGCCAGGTGGAATTGGAAACGTTGATTTTCTGGGCGGGTGTTGGTTATTGTGAATGCACCCGCTGATGCCTGACGTTCCGGGATCCAGTAAGACGCGCTGGCCTGGAGGCCTTTCCAGGGTTTAAAAGATATTTCTAAGAGATTCGTGGTGAAGGAGTGAATGAGGGGAGGGGAGTAAAAATTATCAGGATTCCGGACTTCGTATTCTTCCGTTTTGAAGATGGGAAAAATTTGGTAAGCATGAGATTGCAAACCAAATCGAGTCAGAAAGGTCAAGGCAGGAGGTTGGACGTTCTGTGAGGTCAAGAACCAGATATGGTCTTCCGGGAAGGAAATTCGATTTAAACGGGGGTCAGCGCTGAGGGGAACACCCCCCAGAGCGTTTAGTTCTATTTGCCAGTCTCTCATGATCTGCATTGTAAGGGTTGTATCCGGTTCGGTCAATCGTAAGGGTCTTAGTGAGAGTAGAATGGATGAGATGCCCTTTTCAGGGGGGTCTTTTGGCGTTAAAATTGCACCTTTACAAATCCCCTTCCAGTTCAGAGAATGACCGAATCCGAGGGTATTGTGTGCTAGAATTAGCTCATGATTGTGAACGACTACTTGGCCAAAGTATAGGCACGGCAGCTACTTATGACAGAGAAAAATCAAGAATCCCCTCAAGATCCCCGGAAGCGCTTCAAAGAACTCCTTGATAAAGTTGAAAAATCAGAGGAAGAAGCGCAAAAACTTGCTAAACAGATGGAAGATAATGAGGCCGAAGGTGACGAGACCCGGACGGGAGATCAGGAAGCAGGGCATGAGGATAAGGATATGACCCCTTCCTCGCCGCCTGGAGAATCCCTTTCCCGGCCCGGAGAAGACCCTGCGGTAAAAGGGGAGGAGCCACCTGAAGGGGTGAGGGAGGAGATCCCTGCTGCGGAGCAGGACACGGCGGATCGAATGCAGGAAGATGGGGAACCAGGGCCCGGGCAGGCACCTGCCGGGAGCGAAGAAATCCGGGAGTCGGAGCCCGGTATCACAGAAGAAGAGGACCCGTCCATAAAGGGCGAATATGAGGGCTTAGTCGAGGAAGATATTCCCCCGGGAGAGGAAAGCCCAACCGACCATGAAGCGGGCAATCCCGCTCCGGACCAGGGAAGGGAGGGGGCAGTGGAAGAGGAGGATCCTTCTCTCCGGAAGACGATCTATTTTGAGGACACGCCCTCGAAACCACCTTCCTGGGTGGAATCTCCAGGCGTAAAGGAGCAGGGGAGCCTCAACGGTGCCGGGGATGAGTTCCCTGAACCTGGAGAAACGAAGGTCATAAAGGAACCAGACCCTCCGCCCAGATTGGAAGAAACACCGCCACCGCCCCTGGGTGAAACGCCTCATACACCTCCGCCTGCCCTGGACACGCGGGGGATGCCCCTCCCCAGGCGTATGGATGAGCCCCAGCAGAAAGGGAAGGAGACTGCCTCGCAGGCGCTGCCTGCGGAGCCCGGGGAGGTTTCCCCGCTGGCCCAAAAGTGGAAAGGTTTCAAGCGCTGGTGGACCTCTTCAGGTCCGGGAAGCTGGAACTGGAGCCGGGGCCTGGGTTGTTTCCTGCGGATGGCTGTGATCAGCGCCTTTGTTTTCGTCATCCTGGCCATTGTTCTGGGTTCCTTTGGCATGTATCATTACAATCGGGTTGCCAGCAGCTTGCCTGATGTGGATAACCTGCGGGAGCAAGCCGCCCAATTTGAGACCACCCGCATCCTGGACAGGGAAGGGGGGGAGTTATATGAGATCCTGGACCCGAATGCGGGGCGCAGGACCTATGTTCCTTTAGAGGAGATCTCGCCTTACCTGGTGGCAGCGACGATCGCCACAGAGGATTCCCATTTTTACAGCCACCCGGGATATGATATCTTTGCCATCGCCCGGGCATTTTGGTCAAATCTGGTCAGCGATGAGATCGTCTCCGGCGCTTCCACGATCACCCAGCAGCTGACCCGGATCCTGCTTTTTTCCCCGGAAGAACGCACGCGCCAGACCTACACCCGTAAGCTCCGGGAGGCGATCCTCGCCGCGGAAATCACCCGGCGGTACTCCAAGGATGAAATCCTCGAACTCTATTTAAATGAAATCTATTACGGCAATCTGTCCTACGGAGTGGAGGCGGCTGCGGAGACGTATTTCAGAACCTCCGCAAAGAAACTTGATCTAGCGCAGGCCTCCTTTTTAGCCGGGATCCCTCAACTTCCCTCCATCTATGATATTTATACGAACCGGGAATTGACGTTGAACCGCCACGAGCAGGTCCTGGTTTCCATGTATCAGGCCAGCCAGGAACAGGGATGCATTTATGTCAGCAACAACCAGCAGGGGATATGCATCAGCGCGGGGGATGCTGCCAGCGCCGCTGAAAAAATTCAGGAATATGAGTTCAAAGCGCCTCAGGGTGAGATGCGGTACCCGCACTGGGTGAATTACGTCCGCTCTCTGCTGGAAGACCGCTATGAGGCCCAGACCATTTACCGTTCCGGGTTCACAGTTCACACCACACTTGATCCCACCCTGCAGGACACGGCCCAGGAAGTTGTCCGGGAAAAGATTGACAGCCTGGATGACAGGCACCGGGTATCGAATGGGGCTTTGGTGGCCATGGAACCCTCCTCCGGGGAGATCCTGGCCATGGTGGGCTCCGCGAATTTCAATAATGAGGAGATTGAGGGAGAGATCAACATGGCTCTCAGGCCCCGCCAACCGGGGTCAGCGATCAAACCTCTTACGTATCTGGCGTCCTTTGAAGAGGGCTGGACACCCGCCACCTTGATCTGGGATGTGCCCTCGGAATTCCCTCCCTCAGGAGATCCAAACGACCCCCGCCCGCCCTACAAACCGGTGAACTATGACGAGCGCTTTCATGGTCCGGTCACCGTGCGGGACGCGCTCGCCAATTCGTACAATGTGCCCGCGGTGAAGACCCTGGATTTTGTGGGCATTTATGATGATCCCTCGACACCGGAAGAAGAAGGGCTGGTGCCCTTTGCGCGCCGGATGGGGATCAGTACGTTTAATCGGGATGATTACGGCCTGTCCCTGACATTAGGAGGGGGAGAGGTCACGCTCAGGGAATTGACCGCTGCCTATGCGACGATGGCCAACGGCGGGCGGCAGATTCCCCCAGTGGTGATCACGAAAATCGAAGATTATCAGGGAAATGTGGTTTATGAGCATCAAACCCCGAGCGGGGAGCAGATCATCAGGCCCGAGCATGCTTTCCTGATCTCCTCTATCCTCTCCGACAACGAAGCCCGCACGCCCGCGTTCGGGCCCAATTCCGTCCTGAACCTGCCCTTCCAGGCGGCAGCAAAGACAGGGACGACGAATGATTTTCGAGACAATTGGACCATGGGGTACACACCGGACCTGGCGGTTGGGGTCTGGGTAGGGAACGCGGATTACACGCCCATGCAGGACACAAGCGGTTTGACCGGCGCGGCTCCCATCTGGGCGGCGTTCATGAATCGGGCCATGCAGGAAGTCACCGGTGGGAACCCCACGCCCTTTGTGAAACCCGCAGGGGTGGTAGAGCGGGTGATCTGCGCCATCTCCGGCACGTTCCCCTCCAAATACTGCCCCCGACAGCGGAGTGAATATTTCGCCGGCGACCAACTGCCCGAACCTGCCGAAGAGGATTTATGGAAGGAAGTCGAAATCGATACCTGGACGAGGGAGTTAGCGTCCGCGGCATGCTCCCGGTACACGAAGGAAGAAGTGGGGTTGAATGTGGATGACCCCTGGGCAGTTGAGTGGGTCAAGAACACGTCCAAAGGCGAGCAGTGGGCGAAAAGCATGGGGTTCAGCAAGGATCCCTACATCGTACGCGACAAGGTCTGTTCCCAGAACGACCCCCGGCCGATCATCGAATTCGCCTCCCCCCGCCAGGATGATGTGATTTCCTCCAGCGAGTTGCAGATCTTCGCCAAGGTGGACGCCACAGGGAAGTTCAAGGAATTTAAGCTGCAGTACGGGTTGGGCAAGGACCCCGTCCAGTGGGATACGTTGACGAACCGCAACAACCCGGTCTCCCAGACCGCTGAAATCTATTCCTGGGATGTGAGCGAGATCTCCTCCGGCTGGGTGACCCTGCGCGTGTATATGAAGAGCACGGAGGGGGGATACGCGGAAAAGCGAATTCACCTCAATATGCAGGTGCCCACGCCCACCCCGACGCCCACGCCCACTCCGACGCCGACTCCCACGCCCACCCTCACGCCGACCCCCACACCGACCCTGACACCCACCTCCACTCCCACGCCGACGCCCACAGCGACCCCCACTGCCACCGATACGCCGACGCCCACATTTACGCCGACTCCTTCTCCTACTCCTAGTTCTACCTAAACAAGTAGAGGATGCAGCAGAGGTTGTCCACTAAATCAAGGGCAGCTGGGGGGCGTCGTACTGCAGGGGGTCCAGGGACAGGCGTTCTCCCAGATTTTCCCGGGTCACGCTTTCATCATCCACCAGGCGGCGGAGGTGCCGGTATTTCAAAAAGCCCCAGCTTTCTTCCACGCGCTCCCGGAGGGGGATGTTCTGGCTGAGCTTGTAAACCACCAGGTGGGCCCTGCTGCCGGGGAGCACAATCCAGGGGTCAGGAGGGGGGTCGGGATCCAGCAGGATGAGTTTCCCTAAAATCCCGGAAGCGGAGATGAAGAAGGTGTGGGCAGGCCCCTGGTCGTCGTCCCATGTGAAGACGCTGACATGGCCCCGGGAAGATTTTCTGTTAATCGAGAAACCCAATCTTTCTCCTAAAGAACCCAGCAGGTCCTCCATTTCCTGGATGTCATCCAAGCGGGTGGAGGGGGTTTCGTTTTCCTTTAACTGCCAGCGATCCGACCCCTCTTCGACCTTTTCTGCGTAGGACTTGAGGCAGGCCTCGATCAGTTTGGCATGGGGCGTCAGCAGGCCCGGGTAATGGGTGTGGATCTCGTTTTCCAGGGTAAGGCGCTGCAGGGGCCCGTTTGCATTCACCAGGCGGTTAACGAGCTTTTTTTCCACCTCATCTGAGAGCGGGGTCACATCCAGGGAACTTTCTTGATGCCACCAGGTATCGGAATCGGGGTAATGTAAAAATCCCTGCCGGTAGGCAAACGTTTCCTCCATTTCTTCGCGCAGTTCAGCGTAGATCTGGGAGACCTCCACCTCGCCGGGGGTGTATAAAACCCCTTCCTGGTTCACGGCCCTTAATCCCGCCGCGTACAGGGGCAGGGTGTAGCTGGGTTCGCCCCGTTTGGAAAGGTGGCTGTAACCCGCGTTTCGCAGGACTGCTTTCAGGCTTTCTGGAGGAAATCGTTCCGATTCCTCCCTGCGGGACCAGACGATTTGGGCTTCTCCGCGGAAGTTTTCGAGGGATATGCTTTGAATCTGGAACCGGGAAGCATGGCTGGCGGTGATCGCTGAGGTCAAAAATTCAGGGCTGACATCAGGCAGAACCGCAAAGCAGGAAGTCTGGTAGGTCAGGAAGGATTGGAGGTTGGCGAACGTATTTTGCAGCGCCCGCGTGTGCCAGCCCCAGTCCGTTTTTTGCAGGCTGAGGATGTTTCGAAGGGGGGCTGCTGTTTCCTGCCCCCACAACCACCCGGCCCACAAAGCTGAAAGCGACCAGAAGGCGGGACTGGGTTGGGGGACCACCATGACCGCGGCTCCAAATGTCTCCTTGATTTTCTCCGCAAGGTCTCTGAATCGACCCGGGTAGATGGAGATCCCGCCCTCTACGGACGGCAGATCCGGCCAGCGGGTGACCTTTACGGGTTCTTCTTCGCGGTCCCAGACATCCACAGCTTCCTCCAGGGCACGCCAGACGTTGTTTTCCCGGTGGGTGGCAAGCGAAGAAAGCTTCAGGGCGGCTTTTTTCTCCGGGGGGTGGGGCCAGAGGTTATTTGCTTTGTAAAAAGCGTGCAGGAGAAGAGCGCTGATGTGGCTGCTTTCCTCCGCGGAGAGGGATAGGCCGGAGAACTTATTGATCAGGGTAAACAGGGCGTATACCGCCCTGGGTTTATAGAGCTGGAGGGCTTTTTCAGCGTGGGAGCGGATGGGGTCATCAGGGGGAGCAATCCGGGTCAAAGCCCGGGCGTAATAAAGGCTGTTTTCTTTGTGTTCCTGGGCTTTGTCCACATCCTCTTTGGAGGTTGGATACACACCCTGGTTATGGCATTGGGAGCAGTGGCAGACCTTTTGATCCGGGGCTGTCCCTTTTGCCTTCCAGATGAAGGCCTGAGCGCTGATCTTCTTCCCGCAGTGGGGGCAATCAGTTTCGTATAGGGACAATATATGGGGCTCCAGGCGTTCCTCCCCTTTGAACGTGGAGGCCAGAGTGGCCAGGGCAGAGGTTAAATCTGAAGAGGAGGGAGCCCGGGCAGCATAGGTAACCAGGAATCGGGTGATGGGGTTGTTGATGGCAGCCAGCACACGGTAGCCCCCCCTGGCCGCTGTCAGCAGAGATTGGGGAGAGCTTCCAAAGGGGTCCAGAATCAGGTTGGGGTGGGGATATGCCCTTTCCAGCCAGATGGTGAGGGTGGAAGGGGACACTTGGGGTAAATATTCTTCCAGCGGGGAGGGTTGATTCGGGGTTTGTCCGGCGATAAAGGGGATGCTGTCCATGTTTGTCCCCTGCGCATTAAGTTTGCTTCGTCATTGTCCTTATTCTAACTCACATTTGGGGACAGAGATCCAAAAATTGAGAGATCCTCCCTCCTCAGTGATGTTCCACGGTGTGCAGGAGGGCGAAATTCGGCGGGAGCATCTTGTTGATCGGAAAACCGGCGATCAAGACAACTTCCTGTCCGGGTTGAACGGGGGTGCCTTCGATCACAACTTCGTTGACATGGACCAGCATGTCCTCCAGGGAATCCGCGTGGGGGATGAGGTAAGGTGTCGTTCCCCAGAGCATAGATATATACCGGTAGGTCTTTTCGAGGGGGGTGAAGGCCAGGATGGGCACGGTCGGGCGGGCTTTGGACATCAAACGGGCGGTCCGTCCGCTCTGCGTGAACACGGCGATGGCTTCCACATCCTGATCATGCGCCAGATCCCGCGCGGCCCGGGTGATGCTGACCGCAGCGTCATGTTTGCTGTCCTCGGTGAGATCGAAATGGGTTTTCCCCCAATCCTGTATGTGATCTTCTGACTGGGAAATGATAGAGGCCATCATTTCCACGGTTTTGACCGGGAAGTTCCCGATGGCTGTTTCCCCGGAAAGCATCACCGCGTCGCTCCCATCCAGGATGGCGTTGGCTACGTCTGTGGCTTCGGCGCGGGTGGGGCGGGGGCTTTCAACCATGGAATCCAGCATCTGGGTGGCGATGATCACGTAACTCAGATGGCTGTTGGCCAGGGCGGTAATCCTTTTTTGTTCAATGGGGATCGTTTCCGCAGGCATTTCGATCCCCAGATCCCCTCTGGCGACCATCACCCCATCCGAAGCATGGACGATTTCATGGAGATTCTGGAGGGCGTCGGGATGTTCAATTTTAGCGATGATGGGTTTGTCTGCCTGGGTGGAATCGATCTTGGCGATCTCCTGACGCAAACGTTCGATATCTGAGGCGCTGTGAACAAAAGAGAGGGCGATGGCATCCACATTGTGCTGCAGGCCAAATTTCAGGTCTTTAATATCTTTTTCCGTCAGCGGCTCCAGTTTAAGGTCCGCCCCGGGGAGATTGACCCCTTTATGGGGTTTGAGCGTTCCTCCCAGCACGACCTCTGTGATCACCCGGTTCGGTTCGATCTCTTTGACCACGAGCTCGAGTTGGCCGTCGTCCAGCAGAATGCGTCCGCCTATTTCTACGCTGCTGGGGAGATCCTGGTAAGGAACGTGGATCTCCTCTTTTGTACCCGTGATCTCCTGGGTGGTGATGGCCAGGGTTTTCCCCTCGATGAGTTCCACCTGGTCGTTTTCCAGTTCTCCGGTGCGGATCTTGGGTCCGGAAAGGTCTTGCATGATGGCCAATGAGCGGTTGAGTTCCTGGGCGGAATCTCTCAGGTATCGAATGGTCCGGTGATAAGTGGCGTGGTCCCCGTGCGAGAAATTCAAGCGGACGACATCCATCCCGGCTTCCATCAGCTGCCGGATGGTTTGCTGATCGTTGCTGACGGGTCCGATGGTAGCGATAATTTTTGCGCGGCGTTTCATGGGTTCAACCCCTTTATCCTCTCAGAGAATCTGAACAGGGAGTTCGTCCCGATTCCCTTGAAAATTTGGAATTAAATATAATGATATTCTCTCGCTTCTCGCCTGAGCTGGTCCCGGAATTTGGGGTGGGCAACTTTGATCAGTGCCTGGGCCCTTTCCCGGATCGTCTTCCCGTACAGTTCCGCGATCCCGTACTCGGTGACGATGTAGTGGACATGGTTCCGGGTGGTGACCACGCCCGCTCCTTTTTTCAAGGTACTCACGATCCGGCTGTGGTCTTTTGCGGTGCTGGGAAGGGCGATGATCGGCACACCGCCTTCGGAAAGAGAGGCGCCGTAGATGAAATCAAGCTGGCCGCCCACGCCGCTGTAAAGTCTGGTTCCGATGCTGTCCGCACAGACCTGACCGGTGAGATCAACCTCAATTGCGGAGTTGATGGCTACCATGCGGTCATTTTGAGAGATGACGAAGGGGTCATTGACATATTCTGTGCGGTGAAATTCAATCAAGGGGTTATTATGCACCCATTTATAAAGCCGCTCTGTGCCCAGGATGAAACCAGCGATGATCTTCCCGGGATGGAGAGTTTTTTGGGTGTTGGTCAAAACTCCGGCTTCAACCAGATCGATCACCCCATCCGAGAAGAGTTCGGTATGAATGCCCAGCTCCTTCTTGTCCATCAGATGGTTCAGGACCGCGTCCGGAATGGCGCCGATCCCCAGCTGCATGGTGGCCCCATCCGGGATCAAGCTGGCGATGAAAGCGGCGATCTTGTCCACCTTTTCAGAGGGTTCCCCTCCTCCCATGTTGAGTTCCGCGAGCTGGTAATCCACGGGGACGATGTAATCGAGCTGGTTGACGTGGATGAAGGAGTCCCCCAGGGTGCGGGGCATCTTCTCGTTCACCTCAGCGATGATGATCTCCGCGGATTCAGCGGGGCTTTTGCTTAACCCAACCTCGACCCCAAAGCTGCAAAACCCGTGTTCGTCGGGCGGGGAAAGGTGGACGAAGGCCGCGTTGAGGGGGAGGTGTTTTTCCTTGAAGAGCAGGGGGAACTCTGAGAGCAGGACCGGGGTGAAATCCGCTCTCCCGTTTTGGACCGCTTCCCGTGTGTTGTGGCTGATGAACATGGTGTTCACACGCAGGTGGCCTTCCATCTCGGGGCTGACATAGTCCGCGGAACCCACGGTGAGCGCCTGGTTGATCTCTACGTCTTCCAATTCTTGGCCACGATCGACCAGGGCCCCCAGGATCATCCGGGGTACGGAGCAGTTGCCTGTGAGGAAAATCCGATCGCCGGATTTGATGGCCTGTACCGCTTCACTCGCGGAGACTACTTTTTCGCTGTATTCTTCCGTCCAACTCATATTCCTATCTTCCCTTCAAGGCCTGATTAAGCTGATCTTTGACGATTTCGCCTTGATGCGTGTAGACACCGCGCTGCAGGGCTTTGTTCTCTTTGAGGGCTGAATCTATCCCCTGTTTGGCAATTTGCTTGATCAGGGGCCAGGCGGCGTTGTTCAAAGCGTGGGTGGCGGTCCTGCCCAATACCCCGGTCATGTTGGGCACGCAGTAATGAATGACATCTTCTTCCACATAGGTGGGGTTGCTGTGGCTGGTAGGCCGGCTGGTCTCGAAGCATCCCCCCTGGTCGATGGAGAGATCGATGATGATTGAACGCGAGTGAAGTTTTTTGACCATGTCCTGGGAGACGATCACCGGCGTGGGAGCGCCGGGGACCAGGATGGCCCCGATTAAAATGTCGGCGTAGGAGCAGACTTTTTCAATGTTGAAAGGGTAGGAAACCAGGGTGTGCACGCATCCTTTAAATTCTCGATCGATGGACTGCAGGTTGGCGAGGGAGTTGTCGAGCAAGTACACGTTCGCTCCCAGGCCCAGAAATGTGCGGGCAGCGTTTTGGCCCACAATTCCTCCCCCGAGGATAACCACGTCAGCGGGAGGGACCCCGGGCACACCTCCCAACGCAAATCCTTTTCCACCGTAGTTATTTTGCGCCAGGGTCGCTGCGATCTGGGGCACCATCCGTCCCGCCAGCTGGCTGATAGGGACCAGAACGGGGAGCTTGCCGTCATCTTCCTGGATGATTTCATAGCCGATAGCGGTGATCTTTTTCTCTAAAAGGGTCTTGATCTTGCTGGGTTGACCTGCTGTGAGGTGCAGGAATCCCATCACCGTTTGTTCTTCGCGCATCCAAGCATATTCTTTTCGGGTGGGCGGAACGACTTTAATCACTAAATCCGCCCGACCGTAAACCTCGTCTCCGCTGTAAACGATCCTTCCTCCGGCTTCTTGATAATGGTGGTCGCTGAACCCGCTTCCCATGCCTGCTTCGTGTTCCACGAAAAGGGTATGACCTTGCTCAGAGAGCAATTGCACGCCCGCGGGGGTCAACCCCACCCGGTATTCCGAGTCACGGCGTTCTTTTGGGATGCATATATTCATAGAGGTATCTCCGTCATTTAACAGCTGCTCAGGTCAGTAAATGAACAAGTAATCCCTTTTGGGCGTGTAACCGGTTGTGTGCTTGGGGGAAAAGCGCGGAGTGAGGGCCGTCTGCGACTTCATCCGTGATCTCTTCACCCCGGTGAGCAGGGAGGCAGTGCATGACGATAGCATCTTCTTTTGCCAGGGAAACCAGCTTTTGATTGACCTGGAAAGGTGGGAATACTTTACGCCGTTTTTTAGCTTCTTCACTCTGTCCCATACTGATCCAGGTGTCAGTATACAAAACGTCTGCATTGTTTGCCGCTTTCTGGGGGTCATGAAGCAGACGGATGGATGCTCCACTTCCCTCCGCTATTTTTTGGCCTTCCTGGATGGCTGGGGCGGGCATGTCATAACCCGGGGGATTGGCGATCGTAAAATGAGCGCCCATCTTGGCGCAGATCTGCATCAAGGAGACCGCGACGTTGTTTCCATCTCCTATGAAGCTGACATGGACCCCCTTTAATGTCCCTTTCTTTTCCAGGATGGTCAAAGCGTCTGAAAGCGCTTGGCAGGGGTGGTTATAATCGCTCAGCCCGTTGATCACCGGGATACTTGCCCAGCGGGCGAGCTCTTCAACGTGTCTATGTTCGAAGACGCGGGCCATGACCGCGTCCACATAGCCGGAGATCACGCGGGCCACATCCGCGATCGATTCCCGCTCCCCCAAACCGATTTCAGCGGGGGATAAATACAGGGCATCACCCCCTAAATGGCGCATGGCCATATCGAAGGAAACCCGCGTCCGCAGGCTGGGTTTTTGAAAGATCATGGCCAAAACTTTATCCTGTAATCGGGGGATGTTGCCGTCTTTTTTCCACTCTTCTTTTAATTGCAGGGCAAGGTCCAGGATCGTCTGCAGTTCCTGGCTGGAATAGTCTGGAATGGTTAGAAAATCTTTCATGGAAATCTCCTCCATAGGCTCTAGAAACAGGGTCACCAGAGGTAGTATATCACGAGATGTTTTTGAGTACTTTCCTTACTTCAACTAGAGGACTGAGCAGGTAAGTTTCCTTTTTTGAAAGGATTGTTTCGCCCCTTCCGGCTCGCTGATGGGGTGGAAGCGATGAGCTGAAAGATCTGAGTACCAATTGCAAAATGGTCAGCTTGTGTGTATGATGAGTTATAGAGGACGGGATCTCAAGATTGGCCATCAAACGGAAATGGAAATCTTCCTTCCCTGAAAAAGCACAAAATCGAACATCCAATTCATTTATTTATCTGAGATTGTGATAGTATTTTTATGAAGCAACAAGGGACATTCAATGGTTGGAAAGCAGATGAGGAAGGGCTGTAGGTTACCCTTTCCGGTGGAGGAGATTTGGCATGGCTGCGAGCATATTAATCGTTGACGATGACAAGGCGATCCGGGAAAGTTTAGAAGATATCCTGAAACTGGAAGATTATGCGGTAGAAACGGCGTCTTCTGGTGAGCAGGCATTGGACGCGTTTAACGAAAAGCAATTTGACCTGGCAGTCCTGGATCTGAAAATGTCTGGAATCAACGGCATGGATGTCATGCGCCAAGCCAGACACCAAACTCCGGACACCAAAGTGATTATCCTCACCGGACACGGCTCTCTGGAAACAGCGATAGAAGCCTTACGAAGTGGGGTGAGTGATTACATCATCAAGCCCTATAATCCTGAGGAGATCATGGCCAGCATCGGACGGGCGCTTGCCGAACCTGCTGCGAAAAAACGCAAAAAGATGCTCATTGAGCAGCTGGAATCCTCATTGGATCAATTGAAAGACATGGAAGGCATTACCACGCCGGAGATTCCCGCCCGGCGGGTGATCACGCTCCCGGAAGGGATCATGGTCGACCTTGAGAGGCGAGAGATGTGGCGGGGAGGAGAGCGGGCGCACCTCACTCCTACAGAGGGGAAATTATTGAGCGTTTTCCTGGAAAACAAGGGTCGGGTCATGACCCACAAAGAGATCGTTTTCCTCGTTCAGGGATATGAAACCTCGGAATGGGAAGCGCCGGAAGTCTTGCGCCCCATGATCAGCCGTTTGCGTAAAAAATTAGCCACATTCCCCGGGGTGGATGAATGGATCCAGAACGTGCGGGGCACAGGGTATGTCCTGGACCCGAAAATTTAAACCTAGATCTACAAAATCAGAAAAAACCTTCCTCAAATGGAGGAAGGTTTTTTAAATTAAAGAGCGGGTGACGGGATTCGAACCCGTGAATGCTGGCTTGGGAAGCCAGTGCCTTACCACTTGGCTACACCCGCGTATTTGATGGATTTTCCTTTGCCGAATTATTATATCAGAAATGAAGTGGGGAACAAGGGGGCGTTTAAGGCAGCAAGAATTTAATATCCTCCTTGATACCCGCTTTGTTCAAGTAATTCATGGGGGGAAAGCGTAGTCCAGGTTTCAATGTCCGCTTGAGGATGAGCGTCCAGATAAGATTGCACAATATGGTACCCGATGGTGTAACCGGTCCAGGTAGGTGTGTTCTGGTCTCCACCAACCAAAAAACGCGTTTTCACGAGGGTATTCGTCGTCTCGCCCTCGTTGAGGATTTTTTCCCATTGGACCTGTTCTTCCTCCGCGGAAAGCGCGTTGACCCAGGGGACTTCCATGTGTGGGTAAATGATGTGGGCGAAAGAATCTGCCCTGCCTTCGAAGACCAGGTTTTCAATCAACGTTTCCTGATCATCCAATTGATAATATCGGTCCGTCCACGCGCTGTGATGGTACTCGTGGGCGATGATATAAGGGACCCAATTTTTCCAACCCGGGGCGGGATTGACCTGAAGGATGATTTTCCCTGCGCCAAAGGTCCACCCATTGACTCCGTGCATCTTTTCCTGGATGAACCAGTTGGTGGGGTCGGCGGCGATGATGCATACAGTGGTGTCTGGACCTGCAAGTTTTTGAGCAGATTTCTGTAAAGCCGCTTTGACCACCTTCTCGATATCCGATTTCTGTAATTGGTGTATGGTCTCTTCCAGAGCATCCAGGTCCTGGATGGGTTTGTCGAAAATAGAACCCGGCGGGGGTCGGTATTCTTTACCGGCGCAGGTTTCCCAATTGGGTTTTAAGACATGCGCTTCCAGGAGCGCTTCCAGATCCGGATCTTCAGCCTCACGGGCAGCGTTGATGTAGGCAAGCATGTCCTCATACACCGGGACCACGGAAAAGGTCTGTCCCTCCGGTGTGGTAGTGGGGTAGTTGCAGGCTGAAATCCCGGAGAGGATGATAAGTATGATTGATATTAAGAGCCATCTGATCTTGTCCATGAATGGTTCTTTCCCCTTGTCGATATGAATCATATCACAATTCACATCTGGGGGTTGGTGCCGCTGTGATGGAACTCAAAGCGGATTAAAAGGAAATATCGGTCGATTTTATCCGCAGCAACCTCCTTTAATAATGTATCATAAAGCTTTTTGGATTTCATATTTTTTCTGGGGGCATCAGATGTTTGCCTTGCTGGGAGAGTTTCTGGAACGGAGTTTGGATTGTGGGAGTTCTTGATGAATCTAAGCCCTATTTTTCTTAAAGGTCCTTAAGGTCGATGCTCGTAAGTGCCAGATTTTAGAAGTTCTTGGTAAAATTAGGTAGGATTTAGTTCACAGATCCTGCCAGAATTGTGCAATGGTGGTACTTTATGGGAGAACCAGTTGAGAAGAAGCATCCCGAAGAACGGAGGTTAGTTTCCGTACTTTTCGCTGATGTCTTGGGCTTCACCCCACTGGCTGACCAGTTGGATTTTGAAATCGTTGGAGATCTGATCCGGGGTTTGTGGTTGAAATTAGACCAGGTGATCGAAAAATACGGGGGCTATATCGACAAGCATATGGGTGATGCGTTCATGGTCATCTGGGGAGCGCCCCGGACGCAGGAAGATGACGCTGAAAGGGCTGTATCGGCTGGTCTGGAAATATTATCCGCGCTGGATGAGTACAAAATGGAAGTGGATCATCCGGCTGCTAAAAATCTCCGCCTCCGGGTTGGAATCCATTCCGGTTTGGCATTAACGGGGTATGTTGGGCTGGGGGGGGAGTACACGGTGATGGGGAATACCGTGAATATCGCCAAACGCCTGGAGGAGCAAGCGGATCCAGGATCTTTGTACATCAGTGAGTCAACCTATCATTTCGTCCGGGGGGGATATCGCATTCGAAATCTGAACCCCATGCAATTAAAGGGCATAGAGGACTTAATCCATGTTTATGAGGTGATCGAACGCCTGGAGCAGCCCAGTAAGCTCCGGTATCGCAGTGTGGGAGGTCTGGAAACCCTTCTGGTTGGGCGGCAGAAAGAGATCATTTTTCTGGGAAAACTATTCCAACAGGCCAAAAAAAAGGAGCAGCCTACGCTGGTCTTGGTCACAGGGGAAGCTGGCATAGGCAAATCCCGTCTGCTGATGGAATTTGTCAGCCATCGAGAGGTAGAGAACCCGCACCTGACGGTGATGTCCAGCCGTGCTCTCCAGCAAACGAAGCAGGTCCCCTTCTTTTTATGGAAAGAGTTGTGGTCCAACCGTTTTGACCTGAATGAAGGTGATGAGGAAAAAAGCGCCCGGGAGAAGATCATTCACGGTGTGCGCACTTTATGGGGAAAGCAGCTGGGGAAGATTACTGCTCTGGAAACTGCCCATTTCCTGGGGGATCAAATTGGCGTGGCATGGCCGGAAAGTCCTTACCTGAAACCCTATCAAAACAATGCAGAGAAAAGAAAACAGCGTTCCTATGAACTTCATGGGGAGATCCTGTTCCGAACTTTGATGAAGGGTCCCCTGATCCTGATGCTGGATGATCTGCAGTGGGTCGACCATGCCAGCCTGGAATTGCTAAAATATTTATTGGAAGATTGTCCGAAAAAGTTACCCATCCTGATCCTGGGGGCGACCCGACCGGAAATATTTGATGAGCATACTGACTTGAATCGGAAAGCAGAGGTCATCGCCCTGGATCCCCTTCCTGCCTCCAGTGAAATTGTGAGGGAGGCATACCCTGCCTTGGAGTCCGCACCGGAGAAGGTTTTAGAAGAATTGGCCCAGCGTGCAGAAGGAAACCCATATTACCTGGAAGAGCTGGTCAAGAGGTTGTTTCAGACGGGATATGATGGGGTTTCCGAGACCGAAATTTCGGGTGAGATGCCGCCCTCCTTGCAAATGCTGCTCCAGGCCCGGTTAGACGCCCTCTCCACACCAGCACGGGCAACCGCTCTCTTCGCATCTGTGATAGGGCGCGTGTTCTGGAGAGGTGCCGTGATGTCTCTGATCCTGGGGATCTCAGGGGTGACAAAAGTCTTTAACATCAGCAGCAAAGATCTGAATAAGAATGTGGAAGACTCTTTGAAGGAACTGATGCGGGCGGAGTTGGCGTTTCCGCGTGTGGGGAGCGCGTTTTCTGGGGAGCGAGAATATATTTTTAAGCACTCCATGCTCAGAGATGTCGCCTACCGGTTGATTCCGAAAAAGCACCGCGGGAAGTGCCATATAGTCGTGGCAGAGTGGTTGGCTGAAAGGGCGGGCCCAGAACGCAGTGTGAGTATTGCCAATCATTATGAGCTGGCAGGTATGATAGATCAAGCGCAAGAATATTATCAAAAAGCAGGCCAATACGCACGATCTCAGGGGAATCTTCAGGAAGCTTTAGAATTTGAACAGAATGTATCCAGGCTTGCTTGAGGGCAAATCCTGGGTTAGATAAGAAGGAAGATGGATATTTATGGATGTGTATTTACATGATATCCCGCTTCAGGATGCCAGAGACCGATTTCAAACAGGGCTGAAGAAAGCGGGATTGGATGGGGTTTTAGGGGTGGAAGAGATACCTTTGGATGAAGGTGCCTTGGGGAGAGTGCTTGCTGAACCAATCTGGGCAGAAATATCTTCTCCCCATTATCACGCATCAGCGATGGACGGTTTTGCCGTGCGATCTCAAGACACAATAGGGGCTCTGGAGACCGCTCCGAAAACGCTTGCCTATCAAGATCAGGCACTGTATGTCGATACGGGGGATCCGATTCCTGAATGGGCAAATTCGGTGATCCCCATTGAAAATGTGGAACCTGTGGACGATGACGGCGAGATGGCAGAGGTTGTGAGAAAGCCCTCAGCGATCCGGATCCGAAGCGCGGTTTCACCCTGGTCAAATGTGCGGCCTATGGGGGAGGATATGGTCGCCACGCAGCTCGTCATCCCGGCTGGGCAGGTCCTCAGGCCCGTGGATCTGGGGGCCATAGCAGGCTGTGGCCATCACCGGGTCAGCGTCTCCCGCAAACCGCGAGTGGCTATTTTGCCCACAGGGACAGAACTCGTCCCTGTGGGGGAGCCGGTTGAGGAGGGGGAGATCATCGAATATAACTCCATCGTCATGGCCGCCCAGATCCGGGCATGGGGAGGGAAAGCAGATAGGTCTTCCATTATCCCGGATCGTTATCAAACCATTAAGGATCAGGTGCTTAAAGCGGCGCGGGATCACGATTTGATCCTGGTCAACGCGGGTTCATCGGCTGGTTCTGAAGATTATACAGCGCAAGTGGTGGAGGACCTGGGAAGGCTGCTGGTTCATGGAGTAGCGGTCCGGCCTGGACATCCCGTGGTCATCGGTTTCATCCCTGCGGAAAAGGGGGAGGTGCCCATCATCGGCGTTCCCGGCTATCCGGTATCGACTGCTTTGACAGGAGAAATATTCGTAGAACCCCTGCTGGCCAGGTGGTTGGGTCGGTCCCCCCGGGACCCCCAGGAGATCGAAGCTACACTGACAAGAAAGATGACCTCCCCTGCGGGAGATGATGATTATGTGCGCGTTGCGGTGGGTAAGGTCGGGAATCGTACCCTGGCTGCTCCCCTGGCGCGTGGGTCCGGGGTGATAACTTCCCTGGTTCGGGCAGATGGGAT
This sequence comes from Anaerolineales bacterium, assembly GCA_018335275.1. GTDB lineage: Bacteria > Chloroflexota > Anaerolineae > Anaerolineales > UBA11858 > B10-G9. Next base: position 22,294 of record JAGXKM010000008.1, read on the forward strand.
CGTGGTGGTCCCCAGTGGGTCACAGGGGTATCCATCAGGTGAAAAAGTGAACGTCCGTTTGTATCGTTCTCCGGACGAGATTGAAAAAACGATCTTTGCCGTTGGGTCTCACGATATCTCCCTGGATATCCTGGCCCAGTTCTTAACCAGGTATGATCGGCGATTGGCATCTGCAAACGTCGGCAGCTTGGGCGGTCTGATGGCGCTCAAACGCGGTGAAGCGCATCTAGCCGGGGCTCATCTCCTTGACCCGGAGAGCGGGGAGTACAATCTGCCCTATATCCGCGAGCACCTGCCGGATCGAGCCCTGCGAGTGATCACATTGGTGGGGCGGACCCAGGGCCTTTTTGTCAGGCCAGGGAACCCGAAAAGCATCCAGGGTATCCGGGATCTGGTGAGGGAGGACGTTACCTTCATTAACCGCCAGCGGGGATCGGGGACCCGCCTGTTATTGGAATACCGCCTCAAAGAAGAAAGAATTGACCCAGAAGATGTGCGCGGTTTCAATCAGGAAGAATTCACTCATCTGACAGCGGCAGCGGCGGTGGCCTCAGGAAGAGTGGATTGCGCCTTAGGAATAAAAGCTGCCTCTGAAGCGCTTGATCTGGATTTTATCCCCCTGGATCATGAACGCTACGATCTGATCATCCCGCTTGAATTCGCAGAAAGCGATCTGATCAAGCCCGTTTTCCGTTTGTTAAATGACCCCATTTTTCGGGAGACGGTCAAGGCCCGGCCGGGTTATGATGTCTCCAAGATGGGGGAAGTGGTGGAGGAAATAAGTTAGGGGATTGCAGGTCCCTGCAGACTGAGATGCTTTTCCGACAGGTACCTGGAACAACCATAATTTTCTCACCCTGAAGCTGTATTTTTCAATGGTATAATTTAAGCAGAAAATGTTTTGTGAATAACGGAAGTGGAGGGGAACCTACGATGACCGGAAAAGCTGCTGAAGACAAGAAAACATCTTTGGGCTGGTTGTGGTTGTTCTTGCTGACTATACCCCTTTACTGTCTTTTGCGCTGGTTTATAAAATGGATGCTGCTTCCAAATTATGAGCGGATTTCTTCCATCGAGATTGAAACCCCCCGGGTTCGAACGGAGTATAAAACCATCATGGAAGACGATCTGACCAAAATTAAAGGCATTGGGCCCAAAATGGACCAGGCCCTCCGTTCAGCAGGAATACGAACTTTTCATGAATTAGCTGTGGTTCAGGAAAGGAAACTAGAAAGCATTCTTGAGGCTGCGAATGCCAGGATCGTGGATCCCAGCACATGGAAGGAACAGGCGAGATTGGCGCTCCGGGGAGAATGGGAAGAGTTGGAAGCCTTCCAGAATCAATTATAAAAATTACGGAAAATAGAGAAACCCTGCAGATAAATAGATCCTCCTGCAGGGTTTTTGCTTTAAGAAGGGCTGCGGGTTACCGGGAAACAGCCAGTTTGACCATGTCTCCCTCTTCATTGAACGTGACTCGCGCATAATGGCGGTGGGTCCGCGTCCCATCCCTCCCCGGGAAAGAAAAGCTTTTACTCAGGGTGACCACTTTCCTTCTGGAAATCGTTTTGGCGTGGGTTTCTTTCCCCAGATCTGATGTGGGACAACGGTGTCCCTTTCCCTCGCACCGGTTTTCCTCTGTGCTGATGACCATTTCAGCGTCTTCCATGCCCGGAAGATAGTTCTTGACGACTTTTTTGACGTGATTTAATGTCTCCGTTGGGATGTCCGTGGAGAGGGAAGAACGATCGCAGACCGTTTTTACAATCGTGGGTGTTCTCTTTGGACGCCAGACCATTTTTGCCTGTTTTCTTTTTGCTTCCGTGGGGCTGGCCAGTGGGTCCCCAAATAGGTTGAAGGAAATCAGGGTTTTCTGATCCTCCCCATCCAGATAGCCTTGCCGGTTATGCATGATCTTTGCCATGCGGACTTTGGCTCTCTGCAGCGCTTCGCCGCTGGTGTATCCTTCCCTAATAGATTTCCAGTAACTCTCTGCTAATAAATCTGCAGCGATAAGGGGGGCGCCGATGGATCCATAGGAGGTCACTGTGGAGCCCACCACGCTGAAGCTGCCTTTGGATAAGTAAGAGAGGGCGATGGATTCATCGACCGTTCGTCCGTTCAGATGTATGCCGTAACATGCTTCGGAAAACACGAAGAGGGGAGCGTCTTCATAGGCATTGATGTCCTCCGGAGAAAGGGCTACGGGGTAGTCCGGCCCTTTACTGTGATTTGTGAGGTCTTTTTGCCCGTACCAGGAGGTGTCATTTTCCACACCATGCAGGTTGAAATATCCCAATCTTGTCACAGGGACAGGTATCTCGCTTTGTTTTCCATAAGGTGGCGAGGTGACGACATCCACCTTTTCATGAATGGGGTTGAAGACGATGTCGGAGGCTTTTTTCCATGCTTCTGCCGAGTATCCGAAGCTCTGGTTTGGTTTCCGGGAGTTTGTAAAATACTTCACCAGCTGCCGCCAGAATGACTGCCACCAGGTCAATTCGGGCTCCCCTTTCCCCATATGATGGCCTGCGATTTGCCGCAGGGTATCCAGGAGGATGCCGGGGTCATTTCCTTTCCCCCCGGGAATCCGGCCAACCGGCCATTCGGGGATGAAATAGTTTTCGTCTTGTGTGGCATAGGGGTTGTCGGAAGGGACATCTTTATCCACATCTTCCACCGGGTTTGGCAGGTGATGGTAGGGGACAACCTCTGGTCCCCCGACGATCAAGAGAGCGCCAATCATCAATCCCTTCTTGGCCAGGGCCCGGTCCAGATCGGCCAGGGCCAATTTTAAGGCCCAGGCGTCATCCGCCAGGGTGGGTTTTAATCCAAAGTTAGCCATACTGGACGGGTCATCCGCAAAGAGTGTGATCGAACCCCAGCCGGGTTTCAGCCGCACGGATCGAGATACTTTTTTCATCTCCTCTTTGATGATGGAGGCCGTCTGCGGTCCGTACTTGTCCACCAAACCGTTGTGAGTTGAGAAGACCACGTACATCGGGAAACGACCATCGGAGCGCAGCACTGCTTCTTTACCCAGCTTCTGAGCTACCTTTTGGAGTTCATCCTGAATGGATTTCAGGGTCTCGGGAGGGGTTTCCCGTTCGTCCGGCCCTTTTTTGGTGCTGGTGTCTTGAACAGATTGGATTTCCTCCTCCCTTTCTGGAGGGGATGATTTCTGAACAGCATGTTCTCCTTCCGGGAGTTGATTCCATCCCAGGGATGCGCCTACCTTGGCGGGAACGCGAACATCCATGTGGGCAGCCAACTTTTCAGGCCACAAGTTGCGGTAGGGGTGGTCTTTTCCCCACAGCCGTTTTGCGACTTGCCCCGCAACATCCTGAGAAGCGGCTTTATGGAGCATGCTGACCCCTTTCTCTGACTGGCCGGATTTTATGGATGTGTCAGCTAAGACCAAAGTGCAGGCCAGGCAGGAAGGGTATTTTGATTGGTAATGTTCCGCGAGATCTTGAATGGCGCTGGTTGGGGTTTCAGGATCCGCGAGCATGATTTCCAGGTGCGTCACGGCCAGCAGGGGAGAGTCGGGATCTGCTCCCAGGACATCTTGTAACCCGTGCTGGGCAGACTCCAGGTCGTCATCTTTCAGATGACCGCGCACCAGGGCGATATCCCGGCTCCAATCAGGAATGATCTCGTCCATTTGGGGGCTTTGAAAAGGGCGGGCTTGGGGGTCTATGGCGTGCAGCTCTCCCCAGCAGCGTTCCTCTTCGGGATGATCCATTTGATTGGCCAGAAGCACCCGCAGTGTTTGAGCTTCGATAAAAGCGGGATCCGATTTGCATAGCTCATCTGCGAGACTGTAGGCTTGCTCGTACCGTCCTTCTTTCCACAGCGCCTGGGCATGTAAAAGCTGAAGGGAAAGGTCACCCGGGTAGACAGCCAACCAGGCTAGAGCTGCCCTCCGGATAAAAGTGGTTTCATCCACCGCAAAGGCGATCTTTGACAATTTGATCAGGTAATCACGGGGCCAAGGTGTTTCTGGGGATAAGGGGGAGAGGGATTTTTTATTCATAGGAATCCGGTTGGTGAGTTAGGTTAGGGTTTCCAAAACATGTCGAGCCGTATTTATGTGAAGGCTTTTTTCTTTTCTCGAGTTCCATGGACCAGGTTCAAGGTAACCAACACCCCTAATTGACGATGAATGCGTAGGTTGTTGGGGGCTAATTTCGAAGCCTGGCGCAGCATTCGTTCTGCGCGTTCGTATTCCTTGAGTTCTTTCAAGACTTTCCCGGCGTAGAAATAACCCATGGCTTCATCCGGAGCGAGTTCGACGCTTTTATTCAAACGTTCCAAAGCCCGATCATATTCACGCCGGTCTAGGAACGTCCGTCCGAGTTCGAGGAAGGATTCATGGGATTGCGGATCCAGTTTCTTGGCTTCGTTCAAGTAGTGAACAGCTTGATCAAGTTGACCTTCTTTCCGAAGTAAGCGGCCTGCAAGTAGGTGCAGCTGGGCTTTCTGGGCTGCCGTATGTCCCACATCATCTTTGGAGAGGATGGTTTTCGCCGTTTTGATGGCTTGATTTGTCTCCCCACCCGCTGCCAGGGCCTTGACCAGGGCTGTGACCACCCGATATTCATCTGGGTAGTGGCTGCCGATCACTCGTAATGCATCGATCGCAGCGGAGATTCCATCGATTTCTTTAATTAATTCCGCTTCCTGAAGCTTGAGATTCAGGGATGCTCCATCAAGTGAAATCGCTTTTTCGATGACATCCAGGGCCTGTTGGGGTCGATCCTGTGCTGCAAGTGTCTCTGAGAGGAGAGCCAACACCTCGGGGTCTGCCGCATCTCCCTCCGTCAGGAACTGCAGCTGGGATTCCGCTGCTTGATACTCACCTCTTTCCAGGGATATCTCAGCCAGCAGCAACCGGGCATCTCTGTGTCCGGGCGAGCGCTCCACAGCTCGTTGAGCGCAGGTATAAGCTGGATCCAGATCACCTATCGCCCGGTGGCACCGGGAAAGGGTGGTCCACGCCTCTACTTGTTCCGGCGCAAGGTTCACCGCTTCTTCCAAAATCTCAATTGCGGTCTCCGGCTGGTTGTAGTCGAGGAGGTGTTTTCCCAATGACAGATAGTTTCCTGCGTAGGAAGGTTCAAGTTCAATGGCTTTTTCAAGGTGATTTATGGCTTCTTGAGGGTCAGGACAATACGCTGCGGCGAGAGCATGCCAGCGGGGCTCATCCTGCCAAACTTGAAGCGCATCTTTCATGCATTCATGGCTGGTTTCCAGGGCTTGATTGTTTTCAGCGGTTATCGCTTTCAGAACAAGGTAACTGGGTTCCTTGAGGTCAAATGTGCCTTCGAGAACCTCCAAGGCGGAATCTGCGGCTTCCAGCGCTTTCTGCGGGTTGATGCTGCTTATGGATAAGGCGACCTGGGCGTCAAACTCTTTGCAGCTTCCCAATTTTTCTAGATTGCCGATGGCGCGTTTTGCCGCTTGATCCATGTGGTGATGGCCGCGCAGGGAAGCCAGCAATGCGGCCAGGTCTTCCGGTTCCTGGGCATATTCCTCAAGGGCTTTCGATGTCTGCGGGGTGGGTTGGAAGGCAGCCAGCCCCCTCAGCTCCCATTTCCGGGTCAAGGATGTATCTTCTGTCGCCTTCTTAAGAGCAGCGAGTGCCTTTTGAAACGCAGTTTTGGTTTCATTTGAGAGGGCCGCGGGGCCGGGTGCGTGAACGATGACCTTCAGTGATCTAGCAAAACGCTGGATTTCCGCTCTGCGCACCAGAGCCCGGACGTATTCAAGTTGTGCTCTGAGATCACGGGGGTATTCCCGGGAAGCTTCTTGATAATAAGCCAGAGCTTGGTCCCAATCTTCTAATTCCTGGAATGCGTGCGCGAAGCCCAGGAGGTGAGCTGTCCTGAACAGTTGGGATGGATGTTGATTTTCTTGGCTGTCTATAACCGCTTCCTCGAGAATAGATCTGGCCTGAGTAATGTTCCCTTGCCGCGCCAAGATACGGGCTTGTAAAGCTGCTAGGCGGGGGGAAGCAGGCTGATCTTCATAGACTTGGTTCACGAGCTGGGCGGCTTTGATTTCTTCCCCCATGTTCAGTGTCAATTCTCCAAGCAGACAAACGGCATCACAAAGTTCACCCTTCTCAAGGGAGTAATGGGAGAGCAGATGCTCTCGTTCAGGCTCCAGGATCTCCAGGGCCAGTTCCGGTTGAACGGTAGCTGATGCTAAATCAGCTGCCAATGCTTGGGCAGCATGGAGGTTTTCTTGATCTGAGTCCGCATCCCCTGAGTACCCTTTGACCGCTTGCTTCACATGCTTGAGCGCTGATGTGTAGTCTCCAATCTGGCGGTAAACCAGGGAGGTTTTGTAATGCAGGGTGGGATCTTGGGGGTTGAGATCCAGGGCGTTTTTCAAGCTGGCCAGCGCAGCCTGGAAGCGTTCTTCCTCAACCAGGAAATCAGCCTTTTTGACCCTCCAGGCGGGTTGGTCGAGATCCGCGGAGATCGCTTTATCCAATAAGTCCAAGGCTCGATCTGGCGCTCCGTTCATGGCATGCCCATCGGCCCAGCGAGCCCAAATCTGGGGCAGGAGTTGGTTGCCTTCAGAATTTGCCTGGCTGACGTGGGCAGCTTTCTTCAAACAATTCATGCCTTCTTCTATATCTCCTAGCTGAAGGAGTTCATCTCCAGCCTGATACAAACCTTCCGAGGAAGCGTGGTCCAGGGAGCTGATCCGGGAAAAAACCTCTTTGGCCTTTTCAGGTTGCTTATTCAACCGGTGAGCTTTCCCCAGCTTGATGTAGGTTTGGGTCCTGTTGGGATCTAAATTGATGATTTCCTCCAAAGCAGGGATGGCCTGTGAGGGTGATCCCAATTCGAGGGCGAAATCCGCAACCCAGCTCAGATTATCCAAATCATCGGGGGCGATATCTAAGGCGTCCTCCGCGGTCTCCAGAGCGTTGTTCTTCAATTCAGCTTCCGCGAAGGCTTTCGCCAAGGTTTGAGCGAGCGTCAGACTCCGGGGATTTTTCTGAAACCCCTCTTTTAATGTGGCCAACGCGGTCTCCGTTTGGCCGAGATTTAATGCTGTGTTTCCGAGGCCGGTGGTGATTCGCGGCCCCCAGCTCGGGTCTTTGCTGAGTTCGGAATCCATGACCTTTTGGAAATGGGATAAAGCGCGCTCAAACTCTCCGTTGGCCGCAAAAGCCTCAGCAAGCAAAGCTTGGCCTTTTCCGTTTTCGGGGTCCATCTCCAGCGCTTGATGGAGAGATTTAATGGCGATCTTGGGATTGGCTCCAATGCGGAGGTGAGCATCCGCGTAATCCAGGTATGGATTCACGCCGGAGGGCTGGGTATCGACAACTTGAGCGAGGTAGGGCAGGGCACCGCGGGGTTCGTCCATATCCAGCAGGACCCGGCCGTAAATATAATGTGTTTTCTGATTCCCGGGGAAACGTTCCTTGAGATCGCGAAGGGTGTCCCGGGATTCATTAAGGTGCCCCAGCTGATAGTAGGCTTTTCCGAGCTGATAGCCAATTTCCTGCTCGGTGGGCCGATCGAGTTCTTCTTTGCGGGAGCATTGGGCAGCTGATTTGAATGCCTCTAAAGCTTTTGATTGAGCGTGGCGTTCGGCGTGTATTTTCCCTAACGCAAGGTGAATTTTGGCCCGTTTGTCTGCAGCGTTGGTCCCCATCTTCAAGGTTTGAATGGCCTGTTCTTCTTCCCCGTTCTCCAATTGGCCCTGGGCCATGGCAAGCCAGGGATCAGGAATTTCTGGGGCTAAATCCATGGCCTTTTGAAGGTGGTCAAAACCCTGATCTGTTTTTTCGAGGGCGATCATTGATTTCCCCAGTGTGGCGTGAGCCAGGCCGTCATCGGGGTTTTGTTTGAGAATGTTTTGACACGCTTTCTGGGCCCTGTTTGGCTGTTGGGCGTGGTATGCGCAGGCGGCGAGAGCGTGCAGGTCTTCATGAGGTAAATAGGGCGTGAAGTTTGATTTAGCGTCAACGGCTCCCTGTAACTTTGCCAGGACCCGGGATCGTTCTTTGAGCGCAGCTTCCCATTCCTGGTTGTGTTCCAGGTAGGAAGCAAATTCTCGTCGCAGATCAATATCATCGGGTCGTTTGAGAACAGCCAGCTGGGCATTTTGGATGGCTTGTGGGTGATCTCCCACCTGATCATAAGACTTGGCTAATGTGACCAGGGCTTTTTGATGGTTGGGGTAGGCGCCAAGGGTGGATTGGGCAGCTCGAATGGATTCCTCGAAGCAGCCGATCTCGTAAAGGATCTCGGATAAGGAAACGGGTGCGGGGCGGTCTTCGGAGATCAATCCGGAAGCGCGCAAAGCGATTTGGCGCGCTTTTTCCGGTTCCTCCCTGGTCAACGCGAAGTTTGCTAAGGCGGTCAATAAACCGGGATGATTGGGATATGGTTTTTCTATCCCTTCGATGAGGTTCTCAGCTGCCGCGTAGAATTTTTTCTTGGTTAATGTCCTCAATAAGACGCTGATCGAATCAGCGTGCTTTTCCAATTCCTGGGGGTTCTTGACGGTGGTGATCACATCCTCCCAGGCCTTTGACGTCAGCTGGGGGGCCTCAACCTGGGCGCAGTTGGTGTTGATCTGAGCGGACAACGACCCTTTCATTTCTTGATGCAGGGAGGAAGCGCGCTCAAGAAGTTGCAGCGCTCGGCTGGAATCTCCCGCCGCCTGGAGAAGTTGGGAATCGCTGATCAGGTTTTCGAGGGTCGCAGAACGGCCTGTCAGGGAAGAGGAAAGGGTTTTGGCGATCTTGGAGGCTGTCCCAGGTTGTTCTTCCCCTAAGATCTCCAACCAATGAAGTTGTTTTTGGCGGGGAAACAATGAGAGATGTTTCTTGAATCGTTCCCTGACCGTAGTTGGGGAGGATGGCCTGGAAAGCAGGATGTGAATTCCAAGCCCTTCGGGAAGCCTCTTCAATAGGGCTGTGGGGGAATCAAGCAGCTCATAGAGACAGATGTATGGCCCTTTCCAATGGGAAGGAGGAATGGACTCTTGATGGAGTTCATCCCAGGTCTTGCCTGCCTCATTTTCCTGTTTCAACGCTAGAGCCAGGAGAAGGGCCTGGGTAAGATTGGGCACGGAAGGGGACTCTTCGCTAAAAACCTGATACCTTTCGTATATTCGCTGGCGGAGGTCTGGGGAAAGATCGTTAAAATCAGGCAGCGGCCAATCCAGGGTAAAGGGGAGTTCGATGTTCAACGAGATCACCCCCAGACGGGCTGGGGTCCATTTCTCCACTTGGCTGCCGATTTCTTTTTTCACTTTATCGCGAAAGTGTTTTCCCTGCAACGCGTTCCATATTAAGGGTTCCCTTTTTAGGGCCGGAATCGCCCAGTTCCAGGTATCCTCAGGGAAAATATCTTTCAATGAACTAATCAGAGTAAAATCCTGTTTTGTCATGTTAATCCCGTTAGCTGAGGCCGAGGTATAAGGTTAATCCAATGCCGAGTAGCATGGAGAGTGATCCACTTATGATCAAAAAGACGCCGATCCCTTTTGTGGTCCGGATGAGGTCGCTGGTCGCTGAAAGCAGGGAGGAAGCGTTTCCGACGAGCCCCGAGATGTCTTCAGCGATCCCTTTTTTGGCCAGCAGAGATACTTGTTTGCTGATCGTTCGTGTATCCTGTCCGATGGAACGTGAGACGAGGACAGCGACCCCGGTGGCAAAGGTGACCAGGCCGATAAGGAACAATCCTGCAGCCATCGCAGATAAAAGTTGGGCAATTTGGAAGACCGTCATGGTGGAACTCCTTTTCTCGTTTCTTGTTTTATGTGCAAGATGCATGCCGCTGACGGGAGAAAGGGTGGGACCGGATCCCTGATCCAGGGTCAGGGATGGCAGCGGAAAAGAAACATCCCGGATGAGCCAGTTGGAAATCGCCAGGGAGGAGGTGTCTTTTCACTTGCTATTGACGAAACACCTTCTCCTCGGTACAATTTTGGTTGCGTTTTCGCCTTCGTCACTGGGAAGTGGCGGTCTTTTTTTGAGAGAGGTGTATATGGTCGAAGAAAAACAGGAAGAAACACCTGAAGTCCTTGAAGTGGAAGAATCCACTGTGGAAAAGGTAGAGGGTGAAAGTATCTCCTTGAAAAACACCATGGCTCAGATTGTGGAAGGAGGGGAGGTGCATGTGACCAACAGCGCAGCCGGGACGGTCAACGCGGACAGCGTTACCTGCACCCAAGGCGCCCTGGGAAGCGTGACATCAAATTCCCTGATCCTGAATGAAAGCGCAGCTTTGGTCGCTCGTACAGAGCAAGCTCAAATTTCCCAGTCAAAGCTGGCAGTCATGGCGGCCAATGCTGCGGTGTCCGATGATCTCGACGTGGGCCTGCTGGCTTCCCGGAAAGTCGATGCGAATCAGATCAAAACCGGAATATTGCTTGCCAGAAACGTGGAAGGCCCTGTGGAAGCTGGAATCGATACCCAGGAGGCAGTCATATATGGGGTTTTAACCGGCGTCGTTGCTGGGTTGATCCTTACCGCAAGCCGGCTTTTATTTGGAGGAAAGCGCAAAGAGTCTTAAGATAAGTAAGAGAAGTTTAACTCCAGGATGCTGGAGGTCAATTAGAGGAGCGAGGGTAACTGTCTTATCAGACTAGTGAGAGGCGCTCCGAGGATGGAAAAAATGGAAAGAATCGTCTTAAACGCGTCCAAGCGTGATGTCACTGGAAAGAAAGTCAAAGCGCTTCGACGTGAAGGAAAACTACCTGCTGTTATTTACGGCAAGAAGATCAACTCAACGCCGATTATCTTGGATTACAAAGAAGCCCGGCAGACGCTGTCTGAAATCGGTGCCAACACATTGATTACCATTCAGTTGGATGGAGATGAGCACCTGGCTTTGGTGCGCGAGACCCAGCGGGAAATCATCCGCAGAAATCTGCTCCATGTTGATTTTCAAGCTGTTTCTCTGGATGAAGAGATATCAACCACCGTTCCCGTTTCAGTGGTGGGGGAAGCGCCTGCTGTCAGTGAATTCAACGCCTTACAGGTGATCGAATTAGAAGAGTTGGAAGTGGAAGCTCTGGCGAAACACCTGCCTGATAGGATCTCCGTTGACGTCTCGGGCCTGGAAGAAATTGGCGACAACATTTTAGTTCGAGATTTAGCTGTTTCTGAAGATGTGAAAATCATGAACGATCTCGATGCTATCGTAGTTGTTATCGCTGCGCCCACAACGCTGGAGATCGAGATTGAAGAGGAAGAGGAAGCGGAACTCTTCGAAGAGTTGGAGGAGCCGGAAATCCTCGAGGAATTGTCCGAAGAGGAATTGGCCGAACTCGAAGAAGAGGCAGGAGAAGAGGAAGAAGAAGCACCACCCGATTACATGAGAGGATAAGGAATCTGCCATCCCCTGAGCGTGAAAATCATCAGGGGATGGTGTATTTAAAGGAACGCAGGGGATATGGAGGGAGATGGCCTTAGGTAAAGATGGAATCCTGAGCATACTAAGCGCTGCTTTGATCCTGGGGATCAGCGGCTGCCAGGTCATGGTTCCTCAGGGTTCCCAGGGGACACAGACACCCGAGGCGATCCAGCCTTCCACGCCAGAAGCCGCGGCTGAAATAGGTGGCCAGGGGGATTTGTTGAGGCAGTGGGCCTCCGAAGCGGAAGCCAGCTCCGAATATACAACGGAGGAATGGGGGGCAGCACAGGCCACTGGTCCCCCTGACTCGCCTGGATGCGGAGATTACCAATTTGCCTGGGCGTCCGCAGCCAGCGATTCCATCGCGACCTTGACCCTGCAGTATGTAACCGCAGTCTACCCCACAGAGATCACGATCATCGAGAGTTTCAATCCGGACCAGGTCGTAAAAGTCGAAGTGCAGACCCTGGAGGGGGATTTTCAGGTCGTCTACGAGAGTGAACCGACTCAGGTGGACAGGCCCTGTCCTTACTCCTTAACGGTGCCGGTGACCGAGTTTGGGGAGTTAGTCGATGGGTTGCGGATTACCGTGGATCAATCTCAACTGGGGTTGGGCTGGAATGAAATTGATGCTGTCCAATTGATAGGTCGAACGGGGGAGTGATCAAGGAGAACTGGACAAAAGATCAATAAAATCCAGGACAATATTTGCCGTTGCACCCCACAGTAGTTCACCGTCATAGGGTGAAAAAAACACCACCGGATAGGGTTCATATCCTTCTCTGTTAGGACTCCAGGTTTTGACTTTGTGGTTCTCGGGATCGCTCAACCATGCCAGGGGGATGGTGAGAATTCTTTTCACTTCTGATGGTGAGGGCTGGAGGGGATACGGCCAGGGCAGGATGCCCACAATGGGGGTGATTTGGTAATCGGTGACGGTCACAATCTCGTGAAAGGAGCCAAGGACATTCACGTCTGCTGGTTTGAGTCCGATTTCTTCCTCGGCTTCCCGGAGGGCGGTTGCGATCAGCGTAGGATCTTTTTTTTCAACGCTTCCCCCTGGTAGGGCGATTTGTCCACTGTGGTCATCTTGATCATGTTCAGTGCGCTTGATAAAAATCAAGTGCCATTCGTGCTGGTTTTGAAAGAGGGGGAGAAGGACTGCAGCCTGGGAAAGTTTCAATTCCCGGTTGGCGGCCGTCAGCGAGGGTTCCAGAGAGGGGGACGGGTTTGACTTCCGGGCATGCAATCGGTCCCGGATCTCTGCGGGTGTCAAGGAGGTGGTCATTTTTCTTCTAGTTGTCGGCTGATCCAGTGTCCGGTAAAGAGCAGTAAGATGCTGCTGAGGCTGCTGAAACCTGCCCGGATGGGACCGATCCTGAGGAACGAATAGTCGAAATATGCAGCGAACAAGTGTCCCAACGCGAAACCTGTCCAGGATAGGAAGAGGTATAAGAAAAACTTTCCTCCCCCGCCGCTTTTCCAAAAGTGGAAGATGGAACCGTACAGGGAGGCGAGCAAAAAACTGAAGAAAAGAGCTGGAGTTGTCATGGTGAGGTCCCTTGGATGATGCCGCCCCCCAGACAGATTTCCCCCTGGTAAAAGACAGCGGCTTGTCCGGGGGTGATGTCCCGGAGGGGTTCTGGAAATTGAACTTTCGCCTTTTGGTCCGGCTGAGGGGTAACCACCCCTTCCCGCGCGGGAGCTGTATACCGAATTTTTATCTCAGCCTTAAGCGGGGCTTCCGGAGCAGATCCGGAGACCCAATGGACATCCCTGGCTTGCAGAGATGACTGGCCCAATTCATCGCGGGTGCCAACAAGGAGTGCGTTGCGTTCCGGGTCCTTACCGAGGACATAGTGGGGGCGGGGCGGGGAGATGCCCAGTCCTTTCCGCTGCCCGATGGTGAAGAAGGCGAGACCCTGATGTTCCCCAAGTTTTTCGCCTTCTGTGTCCAGGATCGGTCCGGGATGATGCACTGTGGGCTGATTTCGGAGGAGAAAGTCGCGATAATCGTCTCCCCCCAGGAAGCACAGGTCCTGGCTGTCCGGTCGATGAGCAGCAGGGAGCTGGAACTCTTCGGCCATCTTTCGCACCTCATATTTCGTATAGTCACCAAGAGGGAGGAGGGTGTGACGCAAATCATCCTGAGACAGCATGTATAGCACGTAGGATTGGTCTTTATCCGGGTCCACACCCTTTAATAATTGAACTTTGCCGTTTCGGTTTTCACGAAGGCGGGCATAATGACCGGTGGCCATGTAATCTGCTCCCAGGGCGCGCGCTCGCTGGTACATGAAACCCCAGCGGATATGGCGGTTGCATGTCAAACAGGGGTTCGGCGTGATCCCTTTTTGATATCCCTCGATGAAAGCTGAAACGACGGTTTCATGGAAGATCTGTTTCGCATCTACAGTGTAATGGGGGATCTGCAGTTGACCGGCGATGGATCGTGCATCTCCTACGGCGTCTGTCGTGCAGCAGCGGTTGTCCAACCCCAGATGTTCCTCGCTCCACAAACGCAGGGTCATACCAATTACCTGGTACCCTTGCTCTTTGAGAAGGGCTGCGGTTACAGAACTATCAACACCGCCGCTCATACCGACGACCACACGTGGGGATCCCATTTTATTTTTCAAGTCAGTTCTCTCAACCGTTTAACAACTACAGGTAGGACATCTAAGAAAACATCTACATCCTTTTGATGGGTGTCCTTACCCACCGTGACTCGTAAGGAACCCTTCGCCCACCCGCGGTCAAATCCCATGCTCAACAGCACAGAGGAAGGTTCAGGGTTTCCTGTTTTGCACGCAGAACCGGAACTGCAGGCGAAACCCTCGACGTCGAGTGCAGATACCAGCAGGTTGCCGTCCAGCCCCTGGAACGCGAAACTGGCGTGGTTGGGCAGTCTGCGTTCAGGATGCCCGGTGAGTGTGCTGTCCGGGATGGCACCCAGCACGTTTGAGATCACTCGGTCGCGAAGCTTCTGCGTGTTTTTCAAGCGCTGGTCGGCCTCCTCATGTACCATCTGGAGTGCTTTGGCCATGCCTACAATCAGGGGAAGGTTTTCTGTCGCTGCTCGTTTCCCAAATTCTTGGGAGCCTCCGGTTTGAACCGGGATCAGGGGCGTGCCTTCGCGGACATATAACGCTCCCACTCCTTTGGGCCCATAAAATTTATGCGCCCCGATGGATAACATATCCACTTTCAAATCATCCATTTTCAAAGGGAAGTGAGCAGCCCCTTGCACAGCATCTGTGTGGATAAGTACATCCCTCTCCCTGCACAGTGTGCTGATTTCAGAAATGGGGTTCAGGGTGCCAATTTCATTGTTGGCGTGTATGATGGAAACGAGGATTGTATCAGGGCGGATTCGTTCTGCCACGGAATCGGGATTCACCCCGCCGTATCTATCCACAGGAATACATTCCAGATCAAAGCCAAACAGACGCTCCAATTGTTGGGCTGTGTGGGTCACCGCATGATGTTCAACACCGGAAATCAGGATGTGGTTCCCCTTTCCCTGATCCCTGGCAGCAAGCGCGGCTCCACGGAGAGCCAGGTTGTCACTCTCCGATCCACAGGAAGTGAAGATGACCTCTTTGGGTTGACAACCAAAGGTTCCTGCCATCGACCTGCGGGCCTTCTGAAGGGCCGCATCTGCCCGTTGTCCGAACGTGTGAACGGAGGAGGGGTTCCCAAATATGTCCCCAAAATAGGGCTGCATAGCTTTCAAAACTTTTTCATCTACCGGGGTGGTGGCAGCGTGATCTAAATACACATCAGACATGTTTTCTCCTTCCACAGCGATTATAGCATGTAGGAGAGGGGGAAGTTTCTTTTTAACGTCTAGCTAAAGGAAGGCTGAGGAGTGGAGTTCTGGCTTCCACTCTGTGTAAAAAAACGTGGTTTTGACCCCTTTTTGAGACCTCTTTGTTATAATACGGTCGTTGATTAAATAAATGGTAAGGGAGGATTCATGGTATCGGATATCAAGTTCGGAACCGATGGGTGGCGTGGCCATGTGGCGGAGGATTATACCTTTGCAAATGTCAGACGTTGTTCTCAAGGTTATGCATCTTATTTAAAGAGTCAGGGATTGGAAGGGGAATGGGTCGTCGTGGGGCATGATCGACGCTATCAGGGCGAGAACTTCGCTTCTGCCGTAGCTGAGGTCTTGGCCGGAAATGGGTTCCACGTTTACTTAACGGACGGTCCGACACCTACTCCCGTTATCTCATATTCAGTCGTGGCCAGAGAGGCTGCTGCTGCGGTCAATGTCACCGCTTCCCATAACCCCTTTACGGATAATGGTTTCAAAGTGCGGGATGAAAACGGCGGAGCTGTAGCGCCTGAAGGCTTGCGGGAAATTGAGGAGAATATCCCGCCTTCTGAGGCTGAAGTCAAACGCACTCCCTATTCTGAAGCTGTGGATCAAGGCTTGATCGTGAGATTTGATCCCGCCCCGGATTATATATCCCATATCGAAGAATTGATTGATCTTGATCCCATCCGGGAAGCTGGTTTGAAAATCCTGGTGGATCCCATGTGGGGCAACAGCGCAGGTTGGTTTCCTCGTTTATTAGAGGGAGGTTCCACACGGGTGATGGAGATTCATAAAACCAGAAACCCGCTTTTTCCTGATATGACGCGCCCTGAACCCATCCCCCCGAACATCGACGCGGGGTTAAATGCCACTGTGGAGAAGGGAGCGGATGTTTTAGTGATCAATGATGGGGATGGAGACCGGGTGGGGATTGGAGATGAGAAGGGGACTTTCATTGATCAGCTTCGCGTTTATGGTTTACTGGCATATTACCTCCTGGAAGTGAGGGGGGAACGTGGTCCGATTGTGAAGACGATCTCCACCACCACCATGCTCGAGAAATTAGGAAAGAAATATGATGTCCCGGTTTACAACACAGGGGTTGGATTCAAGTATGTCGCCCCAAAGATGTTGGAAACGGACGCGCTGGTGGGTGGGGAGGAATCAGGTGGTTATGCCTTCCGCGGCCATGTCCCGGAGCGGGATGGCATTTTAGGAGGATTATATATCTTGGATATGATGGTCAAGCTGGATAAGAAACCTTCTGAATTAATTGAGGTCCTTTTTGAGAGCGTTGGCGCGCATTATTACGACCGGATCGACACCCCGTTTGAGGGGGATCGTGAACAGAAAAGGAAACGCATAGAATCCGCTGATCCCGATGTGATTGGTGGGTTGAAAGTCACAGACTTGATCACCATTGACGGATATAAATTTGCCCTTGAAGATGGAGGGTGGTTGTTGATACGTTTTTCCGGGACCGAACCGATCATCCGCGTGTACTGTGAGACCACCCATCAGGACCGGGTGGATGAGATCTTGAAAGATGGGCTGCGGATTGCGGGATTGGATGTGGACGCGTTGTGAAACTGGCTGATACCCACTGTCACCTAAATTTTGAGGCTTATGAGGATGACTTGGACCAGGTCTTAGATCGCGCCTGGGACGTGGGCTTGGAGCGCGTACTCATCCCGGCGCTGGACTTAAAGTCCAGCAAAGAGGTGGTGGAACTGGCAGAGGGGGATCCCCGCTTGTTCGCCGCGGTGGGCGTTCATCCAAACAGTGCGGAAACATGGGATACGGGGACAGCGGAGATGCTGATTGAACTGGCCCGGCATCCAAAAGTCAAAGCCATTGGGGAGATCGGTTTGGATTATTATCATGACCGGGCTCCGCGGGAGGTACAAATCAAAGTCTTGTCCCGGCAGTTGGCCTTGGCGAGGGAGTGCGATCTGCCCGTGGTGTTGCATGTCAGAAATACCGCTGAGGAGGATCGATCTTGTATAATAGATTTATTGGAGGAGCTAAAAAAGCGGCCTCAAGGTACACAAGAAGAACCCCTCGCGAAGGGAGGGCGCGGCGTGGTGCACTCTTTTTCTGGAAACCTTGAAGAAGCCCGTCAGGTGATTGCTCTTGGTTATCTCGTGGGCATCACCGGGCCGGTAACATTTGAGAAGGCGAAAACCATGCAGGACGTGGCGGCTTTCTCTCCGTTGACGTCCATATTGATCGAAACGGACGGTCCCTTCCTAACCCCTCATCCTCACCGGGGGAAGAGGAATGAACCGGCTTATGTGAAATATATTGCTGAGAAGATCGCTCAATTAAAAGCACGGTCTGCACGAGAAGTTGGCGAGGTTTCAACGGAGAACGCGGACCGCCTGTTTCAATGGAGATAAAGATTTGGAAACGGTAGCATTTTTGGATTTTATCGATCATCAAATAGCGAAGATTGACCAGCGGATGCTTTCCCGTTCTGAGGGGTATAACCCGGATTTGGGAGCGGCCCTGGAACATTTGTTGACATCGGGGGGAAAGAGGATCCGACCCGCAGTTGTGATTCTCACTGGAACGCTGCTGGGGGCTGATGAGGATCCTTTGGTCTCATTGGGGGCTTCGATTGAATTATTACACACCGCAACCCTCGTTCATGATGATTTAATTGATGGCTCTTTGCTCAGGCGGGGGATCCCCACGCTGAATTCAAATTGGTCCCCTGAAGCCACGGTCCTCACCGGAGATTTCATTTTCGCCCAGGCAGCGGAAATCGCTTCCGAGATTCGATCCACTGAAGTTATGTCATTGTTTTCGAAAACGTTGTCGGTTATCGTCAATGGTGAGGTCAGGCAGCTGTTCAGTGAACAGAAGGTGACCAGTCGGGAAGAGTATTTCCGAAGGATTTATGAAAAAACGGGGTCACTTTTTGTACTGGCGGCTCACGCGGCTGCTTTAATCAGCTCTGCGGATGATAGCCAGGTGGAAGCGGCGAAAAAGTATGGAAATCAGCTGGGGAAAGCATTCCAGGTTGTGGATGATGTCCTGGACTTTGTGGGGAATGAGGAGCGATTGGGAAAACCGGTTGGACGGGACCTGTATCATGGGGTGCTCACGCTGCCCACCTTGTATTACATGGAACAGAATCCGGGTGATGAGGATCTAAGCGATCTCCTGGATGGGAAAAGGGATAAACAGCTTGTAGTTCAGGTTATCGAGAAAATAAAATCCAGCGGGAGCATAGAACGGGCCCTGGATGACGCATGCGGGTCCGCAGAAAGGGCTGTAGAAGCCCTGCAAGTCTTCCCCGGGGGGAAAGAAAAGGAAGCCCTGAAAAAATTGGCCCAATTTGTAGTGGAGCGGGACGTCTGAGGGAAGACGGTATTTATGAAGCCGCTCACTTTGCATGTTGAAGTGGGTCTATTTATTTAACTGCGGGTCCTGACCTAAATGATCACAGTTTTTGACAGATAGGTTAGAGGGCCTTGTAGATTTATTGCGCGGGGAGATTATAAAAATTATAGATCGCTTCGGATAATTTCCCCACCAGGAGGGAGGCGTTGTCCCAAATAATCTGCACAGGATGATCCAGAAAAATGACCAGGATGTATTCCCCACCAGGTGAGTAGACGATCCCTGCATCCCCCAAGGTGTACATGATTCCGTTGAATGTCGTCCAGCTGTGTTTATGGGCGATCTCCGTCGTGTCAGGGACGCCGCCATCAATTAAGTAGGCGATCTTGTTCTGCGAGAGGTAATTGATCATCGTCTGACATTCTTCCTGAGTAAATTGATCTGGGAAAATTGCTTTCAGCGCACCTCCCCCCGTTTCGGAACATTGATAAATATCTTCCAGTAGCATACCCATATCGGAGGGCGTTGTCTGGTTATAGGGGTCTGGGTCCGTGTCGACATCGTCCCTTTGATTGGCCGGTGTCTGGAACCGTTGTAAAAGGGGCGACCCCAGGCCAAATTCCCCGGCTAAAAAGGTGTTTTCCAACCCTAATTTGCGCATGTCTTCCGTGATCTCTAAGGGTGCTAAATTGGGATCAATCACCCGCTCCATCACCCAATCCGCATCCGCGTTGCCGGATTGGATGATCATTTTTTGTAAGAGATTCAAAGCTTCCGTGTCTTCGTCAATTTCAATCCGTCTGAATACGGAGACCATGATCGGTATTTTTGCGATGCTGCCGGAAGTGAACGCCACATCCGGATTGGTGGGTATCTCTTGTCCGTTTTGATAGGCGAAATGGATCTCTTCCGTAGCGTCCAGGTGAAACATATATAACCCGACAATCCCATCAAACCCATTGATATCAATGGTTTGTTTCAGGAGTGTCTCCAAATTTTTCAGAGAGGGACGCGGTGGGTTGGTGCGGCTTTTGGGGAGGTTGATCCTGCGGTTATTCACGGAAAACAAAGCGTTTTCGATCGCGGTAACCGCCCGATCTATGTCCAGTTCTGTGCCTTCTTGACCGGAAATGAACTTGACTGTCCCCGTTTGTGGTTTCGCTGCTGTGGGAGGTTTATCATAGCGGGCGGAGATCTCATCTTTTAAGTATGTCCTCAACCTTTCTTCAGAGTAATCGGCCCGCAAGGGGATGGCACTTTCCCGCCTTTCCCGACCCCAGAGGTAATCCCAGAAGCCTGACCAGAAGGGCTGATCCGTGCGCTCTAAATCTGCAGCAGCCAACATGCTTTCCAGGTCTAACTCAAACCCCACGGTGGAAGGTGCGAGGTGGATGATCGCTTCATCATACCGCAGTTCTACAGGCTGGGAATAGGCCTCCAAGAGCCTTTGAGCTGCTTCCTGGCGGGTGAGTCCAGCCACTGGCACATTTGCGACCTCCATTCCTGAGGGATATTGGGTCCTCAGGCGGCTGAAGCGCACGGTTTGAAATGTGGTCAGGACAACAGCAGCTATGAGCAGAGATACCGCAATCCATTTTAACGCAGAGAAAGACCTTCTTCGCAAAATAACTCCTTTTAGCTTAACAATTTCACAGGGGTAAGTCTAACACAGGTTCGTGTTCTTGCCAAATCGGACCTTTCATACCTGGATCCCCCTGAAAGGTGGATTTAATCGCGCTTTTTGGGGAAACACTGCTTGATGTGCATTTTGTTTTTCAGATACTTCAGTAAAAATCGTTTCAACGAAGAATGTTTGGGATAAATTCCCATCTTGATCTTCGACCCAGGATGAGTTAATCCTCTACTGGCCGTTAAAATAAAACACCAGGTTGATGTTTGGCACCAGCTGGTGTTTTGGTGAGCAGGGGGAGATCACGATACGAGATCAGGAGGAAGGGGCTTCTGGGATTTCTACGACACAGTTGTCCTTGCCAAACTCTCCCGGGATATATTCATCCGCTTCCCATTCGTTGTACCATTTTTTGCTATTTAGCAAGTAGCGGAATTCATATTTCTTTCCCGGTTCTAAATCCAGGTTGACCTTGAAATCGCCATTTTTTAACTTTCTCATAGGCGTGTCTGTCCTGCTCCAATCGTTGAAGTCTCCCACCAGATGAGCAGTTTCCACTTCGTACTCGGGTTGTTCGTTTTTTCCTAGGCGGAAGGTCACTTTATACACGTCGCGGGTTTTTACGTATCGTTTTTTTAGCATAAGCGTCTGAAATCTCCAGCGATTTATATGACTTTTGTCCTCAGCTGAAGGATATTTTATCATATTTTTTACTTGTTTGGAGGGTTGAAAAATAATAAGGGTTAAGAGCAAGTTAAATTTAGATTAGCAATATATTTTCTTCATAAGAGCAGGGAGGTTATTTTCTTCACTGAATAAGGATTCAAAAATGATTTATATTTAATGCTCCAGCATCCACCTGACTTGGGTGGGCCGATTACGTTCGTTGCGATGTTCGGATAAGAATAGGCATCAAAGGGAAAAGAAATTATGCTGCGTGCTTTGCTGATTTATTTGTCTCAAGCTGATTGGGCTCAGAATATCGTTCGCCGTTGGGGTTTTGCGAGAGATATGGCATCCAGGTTTGTCGCCGGGGAGGACATCCAGAGCGCGTTTGATGCCGTGAAGCAGCTCAACAGGAAGGGTATTAACGTCACTTTGGATCACCTTGGGGAGCATGTTTCCACCCAGGAAGGAGCGGTGATGGCCAAAGATGAGATCCTTCGCCTTCTCGACCGGATCGAGAAAGAGGAACTTCGCTCAGGGGTGTCCATAAAATTGACCCAAATAGGATTGGGGCTCGATCAGAATGTATGTCTTTCCCATTTAGAAGAAATATTGGTAAAAGCCAAAGAACAGAGAAACTTTATCCGCATCGATATGGAAGGATCCCAATACACAGATGCGACTCTTGCAACTTATCACCAAATGGTTGAGAAGGGTTTTGGGGATGTCGTCGGGGTTGTCCTTCAATCCTACTTATACCGGAGTGAGCGGGATTTGGAGGAGATCTTGAACCAAGGGGGCAAGGTGCGTCTGTGCAAAGGAGCGTATAAAGAACCCGCTGACGTGGCTTTTCCCAAAAAATCAGATGTGGATCAAAACTTCGATAACTGCAGCCAGTTGATGATGGATTCTTCATTGAAAAACGACTCCCAATTGAGTGAGGATGGCAGAATTCCACCCGTCCCTGCGATCGCCACACATGACGAGGAGCGAATCGCATTCGCAAAAGAATACGCAGAAGCAATCGGTTTGCCAAAAAACGGGTTGGAGTTTCAAATGCTGTATGGCATCCGGGGAGACATCCAGGTAAACCTCGTGGATGAAGGTTATCCTGTCCGCGTTTATGTCCCTTATGGAACGGAATGGTATCCTTATTTTGTCCGGCGTCTCGCGGAACGCCCAGCGAATCTCTGGTTTTTTCTTTCCAACCTGCTGCGGGGATGATTTGATTGGGATTCACATGGGGACATTAAAGAGGTCTGAATCCTTACGGGGGAATGGAATCTCGGTCGGTGAATGGATTATCTTCTCCCAAAACAGCAGTTATAATGCTGTTATATGGATGGAGAGATGATCAAGGCAGTTGCGAAAAGAATCCGCCCCCTGCACGTCCTTTCAAGCCTCTTGCTCTATGCCTTGGGTGTGGGCATCAGCGATTATTTGGGTGTTGCCATCAACATCCAGACTTATATCCTGGGTCAAGCATGGGTGCTGTCCCTCCAGTTGGGAATGTATTATCTGGGGGATTACCTCGGGATTCCGCTGGAGTTGGGGGTTAGGGATCGACCGCCTTTTGGCTCCCCGAAAAGGGGGGATCAGGAGCCGCTCCAACCCGAAGTGATCTTATCCTTATCCGCTCTTCTACTCGCGTTGTGGGCCGCGTTTACTGTGATCCTGTTTCAGCTGGGGTCCTTGAGCGGTGCTTCCTTATTCCTTATGGCGGCCTTCTTCACTGCCTACCTTATCCGTCTTGTCCCTGATTTCAGCCTGCTGGATGCAGGATATGGAGAATTTCTAACCACGCTACAGATCGTTGTCATCGTCCCTGCTTTGGGATTCATGCTCCAGGCCGGGGAGTCCCACCGCTTGTTAGGCTTGACGGTGTTTCCCCTTTTCGCCCTGCATTTGGCGATGCTGTTGGCCTTTCAATTCCCTTCTTATGCCTCAGATATCACCCATGATCGGGTTTCTATGTTAACGAAAATGGGTTGGAAGAATGGGATCTTTGTTCATAATATCCTGATCTTACTGGCCTATTTAATCCTTGGTTTCTCCCTGTTTTTTGGTTTCCCGTCTCATTTTGTGGTTCCGGTTCTCTTTACGCTGCCTTTAGGCGCTTTCCAGGTCTGGTATGTCTACAGCTTATCCAAGGGAGCGCCCACGCGGTGGAAGCGGATGTTGTTTGTTTCCATTACCTTATTTTTTCTGCCTGCTTATTTGTTTGCCTACACATATTGGACCCGTTAGAGAGAGGTTGATCTATGCCGGAATTCTTAAAATTAGCTCCTCCCGAACAGGCCTTAAAAGAGTTTTTGACCCACCTTCCCGTGAATGTCATCAAGGAGGTTATAAAAACATCCCAGGCCTTTGGCAGGGTGACGGCGGAGGATATGACCGCGCCTCACCCTCTGCCTGAGTTTCGAAAATCGACCGTGGACGGGTATGCGGTGAAGGCAGAGGATACATTTGCAGCAAGTGATTCTTTGCCTGT